>NZ_JBLVQN010000051.1:0-45275 GCF_058323225.1 Neobacillus sp. PVCKKU3 | reverse complement strand
GGACTATAAAGGGGGAGAGAGAAATGGTAATCAGCTTAACAGAAGCAGCAGTAAACAAGCTGAAAACAATAGACACAAAAGAAGATCAGTTTCCAAGGATTGATGCTGATATTGCCGGCGGATGCGGAATTTCAGTTAAATTTAATCTTATTTTTGATGAGATCCGGCGGAATGATACGGTGATTGAATATGAAGGAATTCAAATTCGAATTGACCATTTTACAAAACGTTATTTAGATGAAGTAACACAAATTGATTATACAGAGGAACAGGGTTTTCAGGTTGGCGAAAGCTTTAGCTCAAGTGCATGTGCCACCTGAGATTTAAATAGATATAAAAGGAGATATATAGAATGTCAAAGGAATATGATGTTGTCATTATCGGCGGGGGAACAGGCGGGTATGTTTCAGCCATTCGGGCATCCCAATTAGGATTAAAAACGGCAGTAGTGGAAAAAGGAAAGCTCGGCGGAACCTGCCTGCATGCAGGATGCATTCCTAGCAAGGCACTGCTGAGAAGTGCCGAAGTATTTGCAAATGCAAAAAATGGAGAAAAATTCGGAGTGATTGCGCCTGAAGTCAGCCTTGATTTTCGAAAAGTCCAGGCCCGGAAGGAAGAAATCACGGACCGCTTGTTTAAGGGAGTCCAGCATTTGCTGAAAAAAGGTAAAATCGATGTTTATGAAGGCAAAGGCAGGATTATAGGGGCAGGAAATGTTTCAGTGCAACTGAATAATGAGGAGGAGGAAATCCTCTTAAACTGTCAAAATATTTTAATCGCAACAGGTTCCCGCCCAAGAACACTGCCTGGTTTGGAAGCGGACGGGAAGTATGTCATGACATCCGACGAAGCACTGCAAATGGAAGAACTGCCTAGTTCGATTCTAATTGTTGGCGGCGGCGTCATTGGAATCGAATGGGCGTCTATGTTAGTTGACTTTGGATTAGAAGTAACAGTTATTGAATATGCAGATCGCATTTTGCCGACAGAGGATAAGGAAATTTCGAAGGAAGCACAGCGCCTTATGAAGAAAAAAGGCGTAAAAATTGTCACTAGTGCAAAGGTGCTGCCAGAAACATTAGAAAAAGGCGAAGGTGTATCGATTAAGGCGGAACAAAAAGGGAAGGAAGTTCCATACTCCGCTGATAAACTGCTCGTATCTGTCGGAAGACTGGCCAACTTGGAAGGGGTTGGTCTTGAGAATACGATTGTTGAAGTTGACCGTGGTGTAATTAGGACAAATGAATTCTATCAAACAAGTGAATCGAATATTTATGCCATTGGTGATGTAATTGGCGGCCTGCAGCTTGCCCACGTAGCCTCCCATGAAGGCATTATTGCCGTTGAACATATGGCGGGTGAAAAACCGGCACCACTCGATTATACGCTTGTTTCCAAATGTATTTATTCAAGCCCGGAGGTAGCAAGTGTCGGGCTGACAGAAGATGAGGCAATCTCGAAAGGCTATCAGGTGAAAACAGGTAAGTTCCCATTCCGGGCAATCGGTAAAGCGCTCGTATTTGGGGAAGCGGATGGCTTTGTCAAACTGGTTGTTGATCAAGAATCTAATAAGCTGCTAGGGGCTCATATGATTGGACCGCATGTAACCGATATGATTACGGAACTGGGGTTAGCTCAGGTTCTAAATGCAACATCGATGGAGATTGCTCATACCATCCATCCTCATCCGACCTTAGCCGAAGCGATTGGCGAAGCGGCACTGGCAGTTGAGGGGAAGGAACTACATGCCTAATTAATAAAAGGGTAACTCAGCATTGGGTTACCCTTCTTACATTGGAATTCATTCATGGCCTTCCATTAATTCATGATGCTTTTCGAGTACCAGCTTTCCTTTTACTTTTTTATTTAATTGTGTGGATAATCCAAAGGCTGCGAGAAGTAGCCCGCTGCAAAGATATAACGCAGAAGGGATTCCGCCAAGATAGTCGATAAACCAGCCGCCAAGGCCTGGGCCAATAAATTGTCCGACAGCAAAATAAACAGTGGCATAACCTAATGCAACAGGTGCGTAAGATTGATGAACCTGCTCTGTTGAAAGAGCTTGAATAAGCGAAAGCATTCCGACGTACGTAATCCCCCACAGGAATTGACAGATGACAAACCCAAGGTATACCGGAAATATGATCGGGATGATCATCGAGATGGCGCCGAGAAAAAGGGTAATCAGCATGGACGTCTTCCTGCCAATTTTGTCCGAAATCGTTCCCCATAACGGGCCGCTAAAGATGGACATAATGCTGCCCAAAGACATGATATGGCCGGCAGAATATTGATTAATATGTGAGTCCAATAAAAAGCTAAAAAGGAAACTTTGTGGAATTAAATAAGCAAATCCAATCAACCCATAAATGACTGCAACCAGGACAACTTTTTTATTTAGGTACACATCATGAACAAAAGAATGTCCCTTTTGAACAGTTTTATGTAACACTGTTGGAGGGTCTCGAAGGATTTTATAGGAAACAAAGGAAGAAAGAAGAGTGACGAAACTGAATAAAAGCCAGAGATATCGCCAGCCATTGGTGGAAAACCAATCAGTAAAGACTGGAATTAGTATGCTTGAAATTAGTGACCCTAATCCTAAACCGCTAATGATAAAGCCAATCATCATTCCTCTTTGCTGCGGGTACCATCCCACCACGATATTTACCAGCGGGGTATAGGTAAAAGCAGCCCCGATCCCTAAAAGTACCATTCCAACTAAACAGCTAAGAAAAGTTTGCGTCCAGGTTAAATAGACTAAACCACAGGTGACAAGCAGGGTTCCGATGATGATTAACTTCCTCGATCCCCATTTCGCCGCAAATATGCCAACAAAGAGAACTAGGCTCAAATAGCCGACAGCAGTAACTGTACCCAATAATCCGGCCTGCTGGTAAGTAAGTGATAAACTATCTTTCATAAAGGGCATTAGAATCCCATAAGACATCCTGCCGAAGCCAATTACACATAAAGATACCAATGTGGATGTCAAGGCATACTTCCAAATTTGCTGGTTTTTCTTCATTTATTTCTAATGCTCCTTTCTGCATAGATTAATAGCAGCCTCTTTTGCTGAACAATAGAATCTATGTGTCTGCTTCAAAAAAGTTTCCTGCTTTATAAGCGAATAAAACTGGGGGCGAATAACCCCCAGTTCTAGCAAACTTTTGTTTTATTAAGCGTCTGAATTACTTCTTAATAATGTTATATTCAGGACCAAATGGGAAGCCAGTGATATCTTCAGCAGTACCATCTTCGTTAATAACCAAGATATCATGCTCACGGTAGCCGCCGGCACCTGGCTTTCCTTCAGGAATATTGAAGCATGGCTCCATAGAAACGACCATTCCTGGTTGAAGAACTGTTTCGATATCTTCACGGAATTCTAGCCCGCCTTCACGGCCATAGTAGTGTGATAGAACTCCGAATGAGTGGCCATATCCGAATGTACGGTTTTTAACTAGGTCATGCTGGCGGAACATTTCATTTAACTCTGCACAAATATCTTTACATACTGCACCAGACTTGATTAATTCAATACCGCGCTTGTGTACGGCAACGTTGATTTCCCAATATTTAAGATGGGCATCAGAAACTTCTTCCAAGAACATTGTACGCTCTAAAGCAGTATAGTAACCGGCAATCATCGGGAATGTGTTAAGGCTTAGGATATCACCTTTTTGTACTTGTCTAGATGTAGCCCAGCTATGAGCACCATCAGTATTAATACCAGACTGGAACCATACCCAAGTGTCTCTTAATTCAGACTGCGGATATAATTTTGCAATTTCGCGCGTCATTGCTTGTGTTCCGGCAAGAGCTACTTCATATTCAGGCACACCTTCACGGATTGCTTCAACAACTGCATAACCGCCGATGTCAGCGATCCTTGCACCATTTTTAATGTGTTGGATTTCTTCAGCAGATTTGATCCAGCGTGATCTTTGAATGTCTTGAGAAACATCAACTAATTCAAAGTTTGGAAATGCATCTTCAAATTTTTTGCGAAGATCAACGGATACATGGTCTTCTTCAATGCCTAAACGGCCTTTTTTAACTCCGGATTCTTCCAAAACTTTTAGGATGGCATAGAAGTAGTTGTCTCTTCTCCAGTCAGTGTAAACGATATTTTCATCGAAGCTTCTTCTCCAAGGCATTCCGCCGTCGATGTTGGCGCTGACTGTTACGTGTTTGTTTTGGGTAACAACTAGTCCATAATTCCGGTTGAAAGAAGTAAATAAGAAATCACTGTAATAGTTAATGTTATGGTATGAAGTGAATAATACAGCATCAATATCCTTTGTAGCCATATAATTACGAAGGTTTGTATTACGGCGCTCCATTTCCGCTCTTGAGAAAGTGCCTTTAAACTTTTCGCCATTGTGCAGAATTTTCGTTCTTTCAAGATCTGTGATTTGTTGCATGTTTCTTCTCCTACCTTCCTGATAATAAAATTATTTTTAAACTTTGCTAACCTGGAAGCTAAAAATCTTCTATTCTTATGTACTTATAGCAACCACCACCAATTTTTAAATATTTTGAAAACTATCTGATATAATTTCATCTTACAACCGATATACCGTGTAAACAATTGGATGTTCATGCTTAATATTTGATTTAAAAACAGGGGGAATTTTGTGCACGCAGTACAAGATAGTTCCAATACATCGAAAGCTAGTTTGTAGAAATCTCATCTTTTGCTTGTTATTTTGTGGTATTTGTCTAAAATAGATATAAAATTATGTGTAATTTTCCAAAAATTCAGCACTTTCGGTCAATAGTAATCGCTTTCATAGGGTGTTAAGATTTAAAAAACAAAGCCAATAGCAGCTTAGAGAATTCATGATAGAAGATGGGAGGTAACAACAGGATTTTAGATTAATGAAAGCAGTTTCATCTCATGATGCAGAAGGTCATTACAATTGAAAGGAGTAGAGGAATGAATCGTCTTATTAGTAATATGACCTGGAAAGAATATCGTGACAAAGTAGAGAATGGGATCTTAATATTACCTGTCGGCTCTACAGAACAACACGGACCCCATTTGCCGCTTGGTGTTGACACGATTATCGCAACACAATTTAGTTTGGCTATCGCCGAGGAAGTGAATGCGGTAGTAGCCCCAACAGTATCCTATGGGTATAAATCACTGCCGGCCTCAGGCGGCGGGCCGATGTTCCCAGGAACGATTGATCTAAACGGCTCTACTTTAACCTCATTAGTATACGATTTATTGAAAGAGTTCGTGGCTGATGGCTGGAAGCAAATTCTCATTTTCAGTGCCCATTATGAGAATGAGGCATTCCTTTCGGAAGCTTGTGATCTCTTGCTTCGAAATCAAACAGAAGAGTTTCCTAAGGTTTTAATTTGCAATTGGTGGGATAATCTATCTGCTGAAACAGTGTCAAGAGTATTTGATGAAGTAAAATTCCCGGGCTGGGCCCTAGAACATGCGGCAATTTCAGAAACATCCTTAATGATGCATCTTTCACCAGAACTTGTTAATGAAGATTTGATTACGGATGATGGAATGGTTAGTCCTCCAACCTATCAAAGCTTTCCTCCATCTAAATCTCTTATCCCAGCTACAGGATGCTTGCATTCAGCACGATCCAGCTCTGCAGAGAAAGGGAAACTAATCGTAGAAGATGCAACAAAAACAATCGTTTCCTTTTTGAAAAAAGAATTCTCCTTAGATTTGGTCACTTTTAAATAGTCTCCATTTGTTTGTTTTACATCTGAACAAAAAATAATCTTTAATAAGGGGAGATTTTATGAGTCAGGAAGGACAACTGCAAAAAGGCCTAAAGATTAGGCATTTAACAATGATTGCTTTTGGCGGTTCAATCGGTGCGGGTTTATTTGTCGGGAGCGGTGCTATTATTCAGATGACAGGACCGGCTGCTGTCATTACAGCATTATTGGCAGGAATCCTAGTTATTCTTATTATGAGAATGCTCGGAGAAATGGTAGTTGCTAAGCCATCATTAGGATCATTTTCTGATTATGCACGTGAGGCGCTGGGAAATTGGGCGGGGTTCACCGTGGGCTGGCTGTATTGGTATTTCTGGGTTATTGTTATTGCAGTAGAAGCCATTGCCGGTGCTCAAATATTAAGAGATTGGTTGTTTCCTAATATGTCTTTATGGGCATTAAATCTCATTTTGCTTGTAGCCTTAACGGTCACGAATATCTTTTCAGTTAAAGCCTATGGTGAATTTGAGTATTGGTTCTCATTGATAAAAATTGTTGCCATCACGTTATTCCTTACCCTCGGTGGTGCCTACATCTTTGGTTTATTGCCTGGCACAGAAATGCACTTATCTAATTTGACGGCACATGGCGGATTTATTCCTAAAGGACCTGGAATCGTCTTTATCGCTGTTGCTACCATTATTTTTTCCTTCGTTGGTTCCGAAATCGTAACAATTGCCGCAGCTGAGTCAGTTGAATCTGAAAAAGCAGTCGTAAAAGCGGTAAACTCTGTTATTGTCCGGATCATGACATTCTATGTAGGGTCCGTCTTTATTATCGTCAGTGTTATTCCTTGGAATGATGGAAAAGCGCTTGCAAATCCGTATGTTAGTGCACTTAAAGTAATGGGGATGCCATACGCTGATACGATTATGAACCTGGTTGTTGTAACAGCCGTCCTTTCATGTTTGAACTCCGGCATATACACTGCTTCGAGGATGTTATTTGCTCTAGGTGATAAAGGAGACGCTCCTAAATGGATTACACAAGTGACAAAAAGAGGAGTCCCGTTAAAAGCTATCCTGACATGTACGATATTTGGATTCATTTCCGTCATTATGGCTTTCGTATCACCAGATACAGTGTTTCAATTCTTATTGAACTCTTCCGGAGCTATTGCGCTGTTCGTCTACTTATTAATCGCTATTTCGCAGCTAATACTTCGCAAAAAGATCGAGCGTGAAGCGCCTGAACGTCTTAAATTACGGATGTGGGCATACCCGTATCTGACAATTTTGGCCAGTTTATCAATCATCGCGGTCATCACGACAATGGCTTTTAACGCTAGTACCCAGTCTCAGTTTACCTTAAGCATCCTTAGTGCCATTGTAGTAGTCATCTTATATGCTATTAAAACGAACATATCCAAGAAAAATTCAATTAATGCCAACATTCTTAAGCCTGAAATAACTAAGCTGGATTAGCGTGAAAAAGGTCTAATGGGAGTCGCCATTAGACCTTTTTTCAAATTATCGCGATATCGCCTTCTGATTCGTTCTTCAGATCCGATTCCTTGTATTCAGTAGCCAATGATTCAAGATCAAGCGCTACCTGAATCCAAAATTGACACCGTGGCGACGTTAAGCTTTCTTCAAAAAGTTGTTCAATTCTTTTAATACGATAGCGTAAAGTATTAAGATGGATATGAAGATCTTTTGTTACCTTATCGCGATTATAGTTATTTAATGCAAGACATTTTAATGTTTCGTATAGGGTTGTTCCATGTTCAGTCAGTAATTCCTTTGGTAAGATGATATTTCTAAATTCCATTGCTTTCTTGGGGGTTAGCCCCCCGTAAAGAAACATTTCACGTTTCAATTGCTCCGAAAAGTAGGCTCCCCCCGAATGGCTTTGATGAATGACTAAAGGCGCCAAAGCTTTAGCTTCCTGGTAACTTTCTTTAAAAGACAAAACATGCTGTTTGATCTCTCCTAATACCACGACTGGAGCTGTGTGAGCTGTTGTATTTCTTACATTATTTTGTAAATGATGGACTGCTTGTTTAATAGAAGCTTTATCCAGATTAGATGCTAGAAAAAGCACTAACTGCTCTTTATAGATCTCGCAAAAGCCGTTTAGCCCTTCGGTTTCATCAATCCACTTTTTACATTCATCACGAATTGACTCCATCCCGATTGATAGGGGAGAGGTAAGATTGTTTTCCCCGACAAGAATCAGTCCTGCCAGCCAATGCTTTTGTTGTTCGATTCTAAGCTCCTGAATCTTTTCTTCAATGATGATAGAGGCTGTTTCAGGATTTTCAAGCAGAAGTTCCAGTAATTCAAGACGTAACTGTCTGCCTCTTGCTTCGAGATCTTGCTTATTTAAAACGATATCAACCAGGAGGTCTACGGCAAAATCGAGGCTATAAGCAAACTCTTCATTTACTTTTTGCCCCGGACTGATCAGCCAAAGAGCACCCCTTTTTATTCCCTCTATCTTTATCGGAACGTTCATAATATAGGATGGGGGATTATCAGATAAATTAACGGTTTTTGCATTATTCATCAGCTGTTGGGACTGCCTGTTTTGAATAAAAGTATTGATGCACTTTTGAAAATTAACACGCTCTCCTCCGTTTGGAGATGCCTTTACATAAATTTGATTGGCAGTATCCGTTATCGCAACTGGGCAATTAAGATAACCGGCAAGAATTTCACAAATGGACGAGTAACTGGGGGAAGATTGTAATTTATCCCTAAGTTCAATTGGAACCCGTGCGGATCGCTCTATTTTTTTATAGTGTCGGTCTATGATTTCCAGATGAATTTGTTCGGTAATTTTCACGAACGGGACATTATATGGAACTTCGATTACAGGAATGGAGTTTTTTTCACCAAATTCTAATGCAGCGGCTGGGCATCCAGTTAAGTATCGTCCTGTGGCAAAGAGAATACCCGAAATTTGGTTGCGAAGAAAGGAGTTGAGAAGTCTTTCTTCCGCTTGTTTATTTTGCGGCCATATTTGTCCACACGTCAACAGAAATTCTCCACCCTCTAAAAAGAGGCCCACGTCCTCAGTATCCATGACGTGAACCCAGCGGACCTTACGGCCTAAACCGCCTTTTCCGGCATGGACCACCGCTTTCTGGAGTTCAGGAAATTGTAAGACTTCTCTCATTGTAATCATAGCAATCCTCCTTTTTTAATTTCATAGATATAGCGCTTTCATAGCAGGGGGTCTGAGAGTGCAGAAAACTTATTAAAGTGATAGAATAGGTATGTAAGCATTATCAAAAGATTTGGAAAATTATAAGTATAAAGCTAGAAGCTCTACACTATTTTATCATAAAATAGTAGCTTAATAAGATTAGCATTATTTAATATTTTGCACAATTGTACTATAATGCTAAAATATCATAATAAAATTTGGAATTTTCTATACATTTGGCACAAAGGGGGAAAACTGCGTGATAACAGTTAAAGAGGCATTGCAGCTGTCGCAGTTGAGCAGTATAACCGTCCGTTCAGGGCAAAAAGGACTGTATCGAAGAGTACGCTGGGCTCACGCTTTTGAATATGATGATGTGCAGCATTTCCTGGAGGGAGGGGAACTGCTTTTAACTAGCGGACAAAGCTGGCCGAAAGATAAGGAATTGGAGAGTAAACTTCTTGAAGGATATTTGAGTTATCAAATTTCAGGCATTCTATTTGCGACCGGACGTTACTTAACAGAATGTCCTCCGGCCGCCTTGGAATTTGGAGAAAAATATGCGATTCCTGTTTTAGAAGCACCCTATCATGTACCATTTGTGAAAATAACCCATGCGATTCATATTGAAATTATGAACCGCAAAATTAAAAAAAGAGAATTAGCCGCCCAACTGCCTAGTAAACTTGCCAAAGAATTGGGAGAGGCAAATAGCAGGATAAAAGTTTGCGAGCTTTTGAGTGAACATTTGAACTGCCCAGCCGTCATTACAGATTCTGCGAACAAAGTACTAGAACAATCAGTTCCAAAAGAAACCAGCATGAACCTGCCAGAAGTATTAGGTTCCCTTATCCCAATATTCCAAAAAAGTCTATCTGATCGTCTGCTTGACGATAGACCGATAGAAACTGAAGTACAGGTAATCAGCGAACAAACTAATGCTTTTGTTGTTCCACTTCAAATAGAAGGGGATTTTTGGGGAACTCTTTGGCTTTTACCCCCAGGTAATGACTTGACGGAGGAACAGGTTCCTATCCTTGAATTTGCGGCAGCTCTCCTTATCGATCAGGTACTACATAACAAGGAAACGGAGCTGAAAAATAGACAGTTACGTTTGGAATTACTGGAGTTTCTAATCGAAAATCCGCAAGAAGCCCCCGCTATTATGGAAGAAAAAGTACAAGAGCTGGGTTTTTCACGGAGAACAAATTGGCTTGCGGGCCTGATTCTCTTTGATGAAAATAAGCTTGGACCTCGGGAGCGGGAAGATATGGACAAGCTGCTGGCTGAATGTGAACAATGGATCGAGCATACAGCTGAAGTTGATGGATTATGCGAGATATATGAGAATCAGCTTGTCTTAATCCTATCTTTTAGCGGAGATCAGAATTTAATCGAAAAGGAACTAAAGCGCTTACAACTTAACATAAACAAAAGCAGCCAAAAAGCAGCCCCGGTGCTTATATTGGGGGAAACAAAGCAGCGCGTTTCATCTCTTGCTGAAAGCTACCGTGAGGCCAAAGCTTTAGTCCCCATCGTTTTATACAAAAGTCAATCAGAGGGGCCTTATTTTGCCGGCCGATTTAGGCGTGAGCTGCTTATTTATGGAGCAATGAGTTCGGATAGGGCTGAGCAATTACGGAACTTAATCCTGCCGAAGGAACTGCTTACCGAACGTGGTTTCATATTCTATGAGACGCTAAAATGTCTCGCTTCGCTTGAGTACAACCGGGAAAGTGCCGCTAAAGCCATGCATATTCACCGGAATACCTTAAGGTATCGAATTGAACGGATTGAGGAACTCATCGGGGATAGCTTGTCATCCACGAGCTGTCAATTTTGGATTAAGGTCGCGCTCGACCTTGAATCATTGTCAAATCAAGGTAGTTGAAATTAACTTTAAATCCGCTGTTTACTTAGTGAAATAAAACAGCTTCACCGGATGGTGAAGCTGTTTTAAATTTTATTCTAAATTTGCATGTCTGCCATACATAACGCCAGATTCTAAACCCTTCTTGCTCATGATCCTTAAGATGGTCGCATCGAAGTAAAGTAAGAGGGTCTGCTCAAATAATGAGCCCATCGGTTGAATGGTTTTGTAATCACCATCCGCACCAGCTTTTGGCTTGGCCGGGATTTTAATGGCTACATCGCTTAATCTGCCAATCGTTGATTCCGGAGAAATGGTAACAACTGCAACAGTGGCATCGATTGATTTAGCCTTCTCTGCCATTGAGACAAGGCTCTTCGTTTCACCCGATCCAGAAGCAATAATTAAAATATCGTCTTCCTGCAGGCTGGGGGTTACTGTTTCACCAACAACATAAGCATCTAACCCCATATGCATCAAGCGCATTACAAAAGATTTGGCCATAAATCCAGATCTTCCAGCCCCGGCTACAAACACTTTTCTGGCTTCAAGAATTCTGTCTACTAATCTTTCAGAATCCTCTTCGGCAATTTGGCCGATTGTCCGATCTACCTCTTTTACAATTTCTGAAGCATATTTGAGAGTTGTCATAATTGAAATACCCTTCTTACACTAAAGCATGTTGCTTAATCATGTCTTGCATTTTAGCCGCAACAGCTTTTTTATCAGCTTGGTTCGCAATACCGCCGCCTACAATGACAAGGTCAGGGTTTGATTTAAGAACTTCTGGAAGTGTTTCTAATTTAATGCCGCCTGCGATGGCAGTTTTTGCATTTTTTACGACACTCTTAAGTGTTTCAAGGTCTTTAAAGGAGTTTTGGCCCTTTGCTTGCAGGTCGTAACCTGTGTGAACACAGATATAGTCTACACCCATTGCGTCAACTTCTGCGGCCCGTTTGGCAATATCTTTAACAGCGATTAAATCAATAAGAATCTTTTTGCCTTGTTTTTTCGCTTCTGCCACTGCACCTTTGATCGACTCGTCTTCTGCCACTGCTAGAATCGTAACGATATCAGCACCATGTTCGGCTGCTTTTAAAACTTCGTAACCTGCTGCATCCATTGTTTTCGTGTCAGCTAGTACTTTTAATTGTGGGAATGCTTCTTTAACAGCTTTTACTGCTTGAAGACCTTCGATTTTAACTACTGGTGTGCCGATTTCTACGATATCAATGTAGTCTTTAACTTCTTCCACCAATTTAATTGCTTCTTCAGTATTTACTAGGTCTAGAGCTAATTGTAATTCCATTTTTTGTTCCTCCTTTAATATTTTGGTTGCTACAATGTTCATTATAATTTGCAATTTTCCAAAAACAAAGTATGCACTTTTTTTTCATATAGTGTTAAAAATGACACTGTAAAAACGTGCCGAAAAGACCTTTGAACCTGCTTTAAATCTTGGCACCATCTTACAAATTAGGTGTTTTTTTTCTCACTATCTAACAAAAAAGTGTGTACTTGTTAAAACTCAATCTGTACTTAATAATAAAAATAATCTTTTATTTGTATTTGGCAAAAGCTGATTAAATCAATAATAGGGGTGAAGAAAAAGTGGAATACCATCGAATAACAAATATAGTAGATCCGTATTTTAAACAGTTGCATCAATTGATGGGAGAAGTGTTCCCGCCGGAAGAAGTACTAGAATTTAATTTGTGGAAAGAACCTTTGGAAGACCCTAATATTCGGGTTTTTGTGGCAGTTGAAAATAATAAGGTAGTAGGAGCGACGGAATATCGTTATTATAAAGACTTTAATATTGCGATGACTGATTTTACCATTATTGGTCAAGCCGGGCTGGGGATTGGACCGTTCTTGGCCAATAAGAGGTTAGCAGATTTGAAAGCTTTAGCGGCAGAAAACGGGGAAGAGTTATATGGTATGTTTGCCGAAGTCTATGATCCATACCAAGTAGACGATTATGGATTCGGCGGTGTTAAGCCGATGGATCCCTATGTCCGCCGCGAGGTATTGGCGCATCTCGGCTATAAACGCCTTGATTTTCCTTATGTTCATCCATCCTGGAATAATGACGGCGAGCCTGTAACCGGCCTCGATCTTTGCTTTCTTCCGACCGATGGCAATCTGAAAGAACTGCCTACAAGCCTTATTGTGAAATTTTTAAAACGATATTATACCGTTTTATCAAACAAACCAATCTCATGGTATGTGATGGTTCAGAATTTGGAAAAAAATAAACAGGTTCAGCTGCTGCCAATTTAGGTAAAGGAAATTGGCACAGGGATGAAAGGATTGGGATAAAGCAATGAAATGTGTTTCGATTGATTTAGATGGTACACTCTTAAACTCTCAGCATGAGATATCGAAGGAGAATATTTTGGCCTTGAATGAATTACAACAACAAGGATATGAAATAATCCTCAATACAGGTCGGGCGTATAAAGATATTGTAAAAATCAACGGAATACAAGACTTGGAAATTCCAATTATTTGTTTAAATGGCTCTGTTTTATACTCAAAAAAGGGAAACCTGCTATTCGAGACTTCCATACCGGTTACCGTCTATAAACAGATATTCTCTATTTTACATGGAATCGGAGTCTATGTGCTGGTCTATACGAATCATGGCGGTTTCCCTTCCACATTGCCTCCGCTGCAGCGGAAAAGTAATGAAGAATTAGCAGTTGTTTTCCATGACTATCAATACGATGAAATTTTCAACCTGGAAAACCTCAAAATCTATAAATTAATTGCCTTGGTTCAGAATGATCAACTAGAAAAAATTGAGGAAGTAAAAAAGAGTTTAAACAATCAAGTTGAGATCGCAATGGCCTCTTCCTTTCCGAATAATGTTGAAATTACATCAAATGAAGCTCAAAAAGGGCAGGCCTTATTACGCTATCAACAGATCATGAATGTATCTTTCGAAGAGATTTTTGCTTTTGGCGACGGCGGGAACGATCTCGCCCAATTCGAAGTGGCAACAACATCCGTGGCAATGGGAAATGCACCGCGATATGTTCAAGAGAAAGCCTCTATTGTTACAAAAACCAATGACGAAGACGGTTTTGCATATGCAGTGCTTAATCTTCTGCAGTTAATTCAACCGCAGGAGCCATCTTCTGTCAGATGATTCTAGATGATGCTATGGAAAGGAAGAAGGAATTTTGCCAAAACAACAGATTGGTGTAATTGGTTTAGCTGTAATGGGGAAAAACCTTGCATTAAACATTGAAAGCCGGGGATATTCCGTCTCGGTTTATAACCGTTCCTCGGATAAGACAGAAATTTTTTTAACCAAAGAAGCAGCAGGTAAAAAGATTGTCGGCACATATAGTGTGGAAGAGTTTATACATTCATTAGAAAGACCGCGAAAAATTTTGTTAATGGTTCAAGCGGGTACGGCCACAGACGCAACGATTCAATCTTTAAAACCTTATCTTGAAGAAGGGGACATACTTATTGATGGCGGCAATACGTTTTTCCAGGATACGATTAGACGAAATAAGGAATTAGCGGAAGCAGGCCTTCATTTTATTGGTACAGGAGTTTCAGGAGGCGAAGAAGGAGCATTAAACGGTCCTTCCATCATGCCAGGCGGCCAGAAAGAAGCCTATGAATTGGTGAAACCCATTTTGGAGGCGATTTCTGCAAAGGTAGAAGGAGATGCTTGCTGCACCTATATCGGACCAAATGGGGCCGGACATTATGTCAAAATGGTACATAATGGTATTGAATATGGTGACATGCAGTTAATATCGGAAGCCTATTTTATAATGAAACAGCTGCTGGGTTTAAAAGCGGAAGAGCTTCACGAAGTATTTTTAGAGTGGAATAAAGGGGAATTAGACAGTTATTTAATTGAGATCACGGCCAATATTTTCACAAAAGTGGACGAACAAACAGGCAAACCGCTTGTCGATGTCATTTTGGATTCGGCCGGACAAAAAGGCACTGGCAAGTGGACAAGCCAGAATGCCCTGGATTTGGGAGTTCCGCTCCCGATTATCACTGAATCGGTATTTGCCCGGTTTATTTCCGCTATGAAAGAAGAGCGGGTGAAGGCAAGCAAATTGTTAAAAGGGCCAAAAACAACTGCCTTTAAAGGCAAAAAAGAGGATTTCATCGATGCGGTAAGAAAAGCCTTGTATATGAGTAAAATCTGTTCTTATGCACAAGGATTTGCGCAAATGCGGACTGCGTCAGAAGAATATGATTGGAACCTCCGTTATGGCGATATCGCCATGATTTTCCGCGGCGGTTGTATTATTCGGGCGCAATTCTTGCAAAAAATTAAAGAGGCATATGACCGGAATCCAGGACTTACGAATCTATTATTAGATTCTTATTTTAAAGAGATTGTCGAAAGCTATCAATCTTCGTTACGAGAAGTAGTGGCAGTGGCCATTACGTCCGGCATTCCAGTACCTGCTTTTTCAAGCGCGATTGCCTACTATGATAGCTATCGTTCAGAGACATTGCCGGCTAATCTCCTTCAAGCACAGCGTGATTACTTTGGTGCACATACGTATCAACGTGTTGATCAAGAAGGTATTTTCCATACTGAGTGGCTGGAAAAATAAACAATTCTATTTTAAACCCTAGGCCTAGCCAAGGGTTTTTATTTTTCGAATAATTCATAATTGGTGGGAAAATAAGTGCGGATATGTGATATTCGTCATTGGTAGGGAACAGTTAAACATGGTTTAAATAAAATAGGGATTGGAAGATTTCCTTCGCGGGTAATGATAGAATTCGACTAAAAGGGGTTAGGTAGATGGGGAAAGATTGTAATTCATTTGTTCACATTGATAGTCTCGAAGAATTGGTGGATACGATTAGTGATCTGCTTGGTTGTCCCGTTACGGTGGAGGATGTCAATTTCCGGCTTCTTGCCTATAGCTCGCATGAAAAGGTCACAGACGCCGGCAGGATTGCGACGATCATTAATCGCCAAGTACCGGAAATTATCATTAATGGGTTATGGAGGGATGGTGTCATTCAACAACTGAAAAACGGTGACAATCCCATTCGTGTTTCTCCCATCGACGAGGCCGGTTTTGGCAGCCGGATTGCGATTGCTGTAAGGAATGGAAATGACCTGTTGGGCCATATTTGGGTGATTGGGTCCGGACATGCGGATGAAGAGTGGCAGACCCAATTGCTGAAAGAGGCTGCAGAAGCAGTGGGCATCAAACTATTGCAGCATAGGTCTAGAAGAAAAAATGAACACGAAGAATACCATAAGTTTTTCCAGCAGATTCTATCGGGTGAGATCAATACTCCGGAAAGAATCAAGGAGAGGGCGCTGCAGGTAAAGGTCTCTCTTCCTCCCGAATTTAGTGTCATTGTATTTGAATCTCCAGAAGAAATAAGTGAAAGCATGTATAGGCAAATTGCTTATTTAGCGAACACTTTCAAATCGGTGCAGGTCATCATGAGTAGTAATGAGGGCCAAAGGCTTATTTTTTTAGTTAATCCTGATGCCCGGAAAGGTACTCCTAATAAAAATTGCAGCAGTTTTATTTCGAGTGCGATTTCGCAAATGACGGAAAAACTAGGGATTGCGGGGCTTATCGGAGGCTGCGGGTGTGTCTATTCCAATTATCGGAAAATCCAAACCTGCTACCAAGAAGCCTTAACGGTCATTGGGATTAAACGAAAGCTTCCAGAGGAAACAAAAGGTATTTTCCATTACCCTCAATTAGGATTTCTTCGGTTTATTCCCGCCATTTTAGAAAAAAATGCCGATGAAGCCTATCAGAATCAGGCGCTGCAGAAAATCGGCGAATATGACCAGCAAGGAAATTCTAATTTGTTGAAAACGCTAGAAATCTATTTAAAACATGACAATATTAAAGAAACCGCAAGTGCGCTGCATATTCATATCAATACCCTTAATTACCGCTTAAAGAGAATAGAGGAAATCGGGGAAATCGATTTAATGGATCCGATGCAAAAGTTAATTCTTTATTTTGACCTAAAAACTGAAAAATTTTTAACGTAGAGGCATTTGTGTATTTTTGCAAAAATTGCCTCTTTTTTTTCTGTATTTTATACGAAGAAAAGAACAGGGAGAATTTTTATAATTAAAACCAAGTAAGGAATTTATAAAATTAAAAAAATTGTGAAACATTCAGGGAGGAAGAGGAAAAAATGGAAAATCTGGATCTGCTGTTTAGCCCAAAACAAATTCGTCACATTGAAATCAAAAATAGGATTGCGGTTACTGCGCATGCTACCGCTTTTAACCCTACAAGTAATCCTTCTGATCAATTCATCGATTACAATGTAGCCAAAGCCCGGGGTGGTGTAGGATTGCTGATGACGATGGGATCATCTTCCGTCCATCCTACTTCTCCAAACTCCGACTGGGGCGGAATTCACAACTGGGATGATAGTGTAATTCCTTATTTCAAAAAAATGTCAGAAAAAATCAAGCCTTATGGTACCGTACTGATGGCCCAGATTTCACACCGCGGGCGCCGTACCTGGAATGATGTTACATGGCTCCCAACCTATGCCCCGTCCGATATACCGGAACCAAATCATTATCATATGCCGCATATTGTTCAGCCTGACGATATTGATTGGTTAGTGGATGCCTATGTTCAGGCAGCATTAAGATTGAAAAAAGGCGGATTTGATGGAGTTGAAATCTCGGCAGCCCACGGACATATGATGGATAACTTCTGGTCGCCTATTTCAAACCGCCGGACCGATCAATATGGCGGCAGCTTGGAAAACCGGATGAGATTTGGCAATCAAGTGATCGACGCCGTTCGAGACGCCGTCGGGGATGACTTCCTAGTGGCGTTAAGGATCACAGGTGATGAACTGATTGAAGGCGGTCTTACAAATGAAGACATGCAGGAAATTGCGCTTCGAAGTGTGAAGAGTGGAAAAATTGACTTGCTCAATGTCATTGGGTCCGTGGGTGCGACACAATATCACACAGCATTAACGGTTCCATCGATGAACTATCCTCTTGGAATCTTTACCGGTTTTGCCGGGGCCATCCGCTCCTATCTGCAGGAAAATGGATGTGATGTACCGGTTCTAACCTGTGGAAGAATTGTCCACCCACTGCAAGCAAACCAAGTTCTTGAAGAAGGGCAAGCGGATTTTGTCGGAATGAACCGTGCCATTATCGCAGACCCTGACCTTCCTAAAAAGGCACAGGAAGGCAAAATAGATGACATCAGGATTTGTATGGGTGCCAATGAAGGCTGTATCGGCAGAATTTATATCGGTAAACCAATGGTTTGTGTCCAAAATCCTCTCATCAGCCGCGAAAGCGAATTGATGGAATGGAAGCCTGCAGAGGTTGCGAAAAAAGTATTAGTCATTGGCGGAGGCCCAGGCGGACTAGAAGCGGCACGTATGGCTGCAGAGATTGGACATCATGTAACAATTTGGGAACAAAGCGGCCAGCTGGGCGGACAAATTCGTTTGGCAGCTAAAGCCCCTAATCGTGAAGCATGGGCCAGTTCCGTCGACTGGTTGGAAGGGCAGTGCCGCAAGTTAGGTGTTGAGGTGCAATTGGGCAAAACCGCTACAGTAGAGGATGTAGTAGCATTTGGTGCCGATTCAGTCGTTGTCGCCACTGGTTCAACAGCTAGAAGACTCGATATTCCGGGAACGGATTTACCATTTGTTGTTACCGCCAGAGAAGTCTTGGCCGAAACCGCCCAAATCGGAGAACGAGTATTGTTTATTGATGAACACCACCATCAAGAAGGTTTATCTGTCGCGGAGTTCCTAGCTGAAAGAGGTCATGTTGTAGAAGTGATTTCACGCCTTTGGGTTGTAGGTGAAGAAATTGACGGAACGATGCGTCCTGATTTATATGCCCGCTTGGATGGACTGGGTGTACAGATTACTCCTGTAACAAATGCCAAAGAAATCAATGAGGACAAAACCGTGTTAGTTGAACATTATCTATCACATCGTGAATGGGAAATGGGACCATACGATACTGTGGTAGTGGCTGCAAAAGGAGTTGCAAATGACGGCTTATGGAAAGAACTGAAAGGAAAAGTAGCTGATCTTCACCTTGTTGGCGATGCCGTCGCTGCACGCGGTTTAAATAATGCGCTATTAGAAGGTACAAGGGTCGCTAGACAGATTTAAGTGAAAAGGGGTGGGATTTGTGCCTGAAAAAACAAGTAGCATCGGATTCGCGGAAGATTCACAGATTTGGGTGCTTGCGGAACGAACGGGAAAGCAGTGGGATACAATCACATTAGAATTGCTTCAAGATGCCCAGGTGCTGGCCAAAAAGACCGGATGGAAAACACTGGCGATTGTGTTTGGAAAGTCTGAGATGATCTCGGATCAAGATTGCCATCAATTAGCTGCAAATGGGGCGGATAAAGTTCTTGTTTTACAACATGCGGAATTTGGCAAACCAGGCTCAATTATGGGGTATAGCCAGGTTTTGCTAGACAGCATGAATGGTCAATCCCCCCGGCTGCTGTTGTGTCCGTCCACCCCTCTATGGGTTGAATGCGCTTGCCGTCTGATCGGTGCTTGGGAGGGAGTAATTGCCCGTGATGCCATCAGTTTTAAACTTACTCCAGATAACAAGCTTGAGGTCATTCAATCCATATGGCAAAACAAAGGACAAATGACAATCAGCATGTCTGATGATCATCCATGGTGCGTATGTCTGAAGCCTGGAGTTGCCGGCCTTGGAAAAACGAAACCGCAGGCAAAGGCACAAATCCTGCGCCAGGATGTTAGCAAGAAGCAAACAGAGATTGTTCAAACGGTAGAGTTATTACCTCCAAACCCAAGTGAGCTAGATCTGGTTGAAGCAGAACGGATTGTGGCCGGCGGCCGCGGCATTCAGGGAGTGGAAGGCTTTAAAGCCTTGGAAGAACTGGCATTTCTCCTTGAAGCGGCAGTGGGGGCAAGCAGGGTAGCGGTAGATTTAGGCTGGGTTCCTTATGTTAGGCAGGTGGGGCAAACGGGGAAGATTGTCAAACCACGTTTGTATATCGCCGCTGGGATAGCGGGTGCTTCTCAACATGTCGATGGGATGCGTGATTCTGAGGTGATCATTGCCATTAATACGGATAAGAACGCAAATATATTTAAGATCGCCCATTTAGGAATTGTCGGTGATGCCGATACCATCATAAGGGGATTAATAGCTGAACTAGAAGCGGGAGGGACATCACAGGCTGCGGACAAAAGGCCGAAAGCTGTCAGTTTGATCAATTAAGTGGGGGATGACATATGAAGGTGGCTGTATGCATCGATTCGTTCTTATCGCTGCAAAGTACGACACTCGAGACTGTGAAACAAACGTATTTTGATGAGCAAACATCGGTCAAATATATGATTGAACCATCGAGTGTTGCGGCAATCCAGCTGGCAAGTTCACTCTGTGGGAAAAATGATCAATTGATTGCCGTTAGCTTTGGCAGCGAATCTAGTGAAGCAGCTTTGGAGTATGCGTTAGCTTTTGGGGTTCAATCGGTCGTTCAGATTAGTAGAATTCCGGGACTCGTTGGGCAGGATTCTACGGTTACGGCTACTATTCTCGCTAATTGGCTAAGGAAGCAGTCGTTTGATTTGATTATATGCGGTAATGCTGGCGGTACCGGAACACTGCCAGCGTTACTGGCAACTTATCTCGGCATGCCAAGTATACCGCGTGTCGATTTCGTCAAAAAACGGGATATGAAAACCTTAGAAGTAAGACAGCGCCTTCTGGGTGGCTGGCGTCAAATACTTTCTGTAAGCATGCCTGCATTGCTATCGGTCCAGGCTGGATATTTTCCTGTCAAATATGTTTCCGTCAAACGCCGAAACTGGGCCGGTCAAAATCATGTCCAGATCAAAGTGGTAAATCCGGAGTGGGACGGGCTGCCGAGAACAAAGGTAATCTCAGTCGAAGCGCCGAAACCGCGGACGAAACGGACTGCTATCGACTCAAGTCAAAGTGCGGCTGACCGATTAAAATTCCTAAGGGGCGGGGGACCCGCACAAACTGCAAAAGCGGGGAAGGAAGAGGATAAAAAAATGGTGGAAGCGGCACCGTCAGAGGCTGTTCGGGAGATTATTGAATTTCTGAAGAAGAAGGATCTGCTTCCTGAAAAACTTCTGTAAAACTATCTGTCTATCTATTTAGATTGAACAGCGAGGGGATGGTGAAAAGATGACGTTACAAGGACTTTTAGGCCTGCTGACTATTTTATTGGCAGGTTTATCAATAACATTGATGCTTCTAAGACTGAGACCTATTTTGCTGGCAATGCGCCGGAGCCGGCCTACTTACCGGATGGATCAGATAGGCAAGCGGCTTTCCTCGATGGTAGTCCAGGTATTTGGACATAAACGGCTTTTGCGC
This sequence comes from Neobacillus sp. PVCKKU3, assembly GCF_058323225.1. Taxonomy (NCBI): domain Bacteria; kingdom Bacillati; phylum Bacillota; class Bacilli; order Caryophanales; family Bacillaceae; genus Neobacillus; species Neobacillus sp. PVCKKU3. The sequence continues at coordinate 24,117 of NZ_JBLVQN010000051.1, read as the reverse complement.
AACCGTTTGGCAGGGATCATCCATCTATTTATATTCAGCGGTTTTGTGATCCTGATGCTGGATATTATTGAAGCGATTGGGCAAGTCATTTCCCCAACATTTTCAGTAGGGGTGGTACTTCAAGCTGTTATCGATTTGTGGGTTTTACTAGTTTTGACTGGCGTGGTTTTGGCTATTTACCAGCGCCGCGTCATCCGTCCGAAGCGCTATGAAGGGTCAGATGAGCGCGATGGAGAAATAATCCTTGGAATGATTTCCGCTATTATGATTGGCATTGTGATCCATACATCGTTTTTTCCGCTTGTCGCAGACTCGTTATACGGGATTGATGAAATGAAAGATGGCCATTTTCTTGGGGTTATGCTTTCTAAGGTTTGGATTGCCCTGTGGCTGGACCAAACCAATATACCCGCTATTGGTTATACAATTGGCTATTTAATGGATATCGGAATCATCTTTGCTTTTATGATGTACCTGCCAACGTCGAAACACTTGCATGTCTTTTTTGCAGTACCGGCGATCTTCTTCCGGAAAATGGATCAGCCCGGCCAATTAGTCTCACAAGATGACTCGAATCAGTCTTTAGAGGAGATTAAAACATATGAAGACTTTACATGGAAAGACATTTTGGATTTATATACCTGTACGGAATGTGGACGCTGTCAAGACGTATGTCCTGCCAACAAAGCAGGGTCTCCCTTATCACCGAAGATGCTTATCCTAAACCTAAGGGATGCTCATCTAGAACAACTGCATGGAAATAAGCCGGCAATGAATGAAGATTGGGCAATTGCCGGAAATGTGATTTCTGCTGAAACGCTTTGGTCATGTACCACTTGCGGCGCATGCCAGGAGGCTTGTCCGGTATTCATTGAACATGTACCAAAAATTGTCGGGCTGCGTGCTTCATTGGTTGAGAATGGATTATTAGAAGAACGAGCACAAGCAACGCTGGAAGGTCTCATTGATCACGGAAATGTGTATGGAAAAGACCATAAGCTAAGACCGGCCTGGGCTGCTTCGGTTGATTACCGCTTCAAGGACGCCCGTAATGAAAAGGTAGATTGGCTATGGTTCTTGGGAGATGTAGCATCCTTTGAGACGGACCCGGGCGTTTTAAATTCCATTCACTCAGTAAGTTCAGTATTTAAAAAGGCCGATTTAAACGTAGGCTTGTTATTTAACAGTGAAGTAAGCTCAGGAAATGATGCACTTCGCATGGGGGAAATTGGACTTTTTGAACAGCTGGCAAATCAAAACATGGCTTCGTTAAAAGAAGCAAACTTTGATCGGATTCTTACTACAGACCCTCATAGTTTCAATGCGCTTGCTAACGACTATCAAAAGCTTGGACTAGATAAGCCGGTCTATCATTACAGCCAGGTATTTTTAGAATTATTCAATGAGGGAAGACTTTCCGTTGAGTCCCCGCTTGGAATTAGGGCAACGTACCATGATCCATGTTATATCGGGCGGTGGAACGGGATTTTCGAACAGCCGCGGGAGGTCCTAAATCGTTGCGGGGTTGAGGTTGTAGACATGCCGCGGAATCGCGGGGGAAGCTTATGCTGCGGCGCTGGCGGCGGCCGAATGTGGATGAATGAATCAGGAGTCCAAGAGCGCCCCTCAGAAAGCCGGATTAAAGAAGCCTTAACATTACCTGGAGTAACCCACTTTGTCGTAAGCTGTCCAAAAGATATGGTTATGTATACAGCAGCAGTCGCATCTCTTGGCGTAGAGGACCAGATCAAAGTGGTTGATATATCAGAGCTGGTACTAATGGCGGTAAATGCAAACGTACTTCATGTGGCAGTTTAATAAGGTAAGTGAGGCATGGGGACGGTTCTCATGCCTCATTTTGAGTTGTTCTGGGATATGGGGAAGGTTGGTGGCTACTGAATTCCTCTTCCTAAGAAGGTGGATGAAAGCCGATTTTCCGCCTTGCGTGGGGTGGCTTTGGCCTTCATTGCCCTTATGAAGACCATTTTCCACCTTGCGTGGGGTCGTATTGGTCTTCATTGACCTTATGAAGACCATTTTCTGCCTTGCGTGGGGGTGTTTTGGTCTTCATTGGCCTTATGAAGACCATTCTCCGCCTTGCGTGTGGCCGTATTGGTCTTCATTGACCTTATGAAGACCACTCTCCACCTTGCGTGGGGTCGTATTGGTCTTCATTGACCTTATGAAGACCACTTTCCGCCTTGCGTGGGGTCGTATTGGTCTTCATTGACCTTATGAAGACCATTTTCCGCCTTGCGTGTGGCCGTATTGGTCTTCATTGACCTTATGAAGACCATTTTCCGCCTTGCGTGGGGTCGTATTGGTCTTCATTGACTTATTAAAAAAACCCCTCAATTTCAGTTTCCAATCCACTTTGCATTTTGTCATATATTTCGAGGAGTTGTTTCTTGCCCTCAGGATTTTTATAAATGGACTTCATTGCTTTTTCCCCCATTATGCTAAGCTTTCTTACTTGCAGCCAGTTATCTATCTCAAAATCAGTATATCTATAATCCAATCTAGAAAAAGATGAAATCTAGGCTTAAGTTATTTCCTCTTTTTCGCAAGCTCTGGTTTAATCCAGATATTTCTAAAATCGACTTGTCCATGGGGATTTAACTGTACTCCTCTAATGGATGAATCAAAGGATGACTCGATTTTTTTATGGACCAGAAAGACGACAGCCTGTTCTGAATGGAGTAGTGACTCCATTTCTGAAAAAAGAAGCGAACGGTCCTTTCCCTTTGGCGTTGAGAGGATGGCATCTATTTTTCTATCAATCAAATCAGCGGTGCTCTGGCTAAGATGCCTCCGTAAAAAGCTATAACCTGATTGGTAGAGTTCGAGTTTCGACAATTCCTGTTCACCCCACACGGCCTCAAATAAAATATTGTCCGCTTGGTCGATGTTTTCCTCTTTCAGCATTTCATTCCAGCCGAGAATCGTGACATCAATCAAGACTCCATATTGGGCTGCTTCGGCCTTGAGCCATTCCGCATCGGGTTGATGGCGGTTGTAGGTGAATAGGTGAACAGTTTCTCCCCGATAGCCGGATGTCTGCAAAAGAAACCCGATTTCCTTATCCTCCACGTTTTGAGAAGTCGCAAGTAGAGATTGGTTCATTTCAAAACTATAGGAAGGGATCATCCTAGGCGGTCCAAGCTCCGCAATCAGTTTCTTTCGGTCAATCAATTTGTTTAAAGCTTGCCGAAAATAAATGTTTTGCTGAGGCCCGGTCTTTTTTCGCAAATTGAATGTAAACAAGCTGCTACCTTCATAGCTTCCTTCAATCAGTTCATGTCCTGATTTGCCAAAGTAACGGCTTTCGCCTGTGTTGACAAAAATACTGCTTTTATCCTCCAACAATTCTTTCTCGTATTCTTTTGGCACATTCAAAATTTCAAACCGATCGACGAAGGGCCTTCCCTCATAGTAATGGGGATTGGCTTCGAGAACGCAGTAATTTTTATTGTATGTATGAACCATGAAAGGTCCGGTTCCGATATAGCCTGAACTTCCCGAGGAAACTATCGAAAGAGCCGGAAAGCTAAGGAAGGGCAGGAACAGGGCATTGGGTTTGTGCAAATGGAATCGCACTACATACGGGTCCAAACATTCGATGAAATGGATATTCTCGACAAGCCAGAGTTGTTTAAAATCCGGTCTTGCAAGCAAGGAAAACGTGTGATGTATGTCTTTCGAGGTCAATTCATTGCCGTTATGAAAGAGGATTCCTTTTTTTAAATAGAAGGTCCACACGGTTTTGTTCTCGTTACATTCCCAATGATGGGCCAGTTGTCCCGCCGCTAATTCTGAAGAATAATCATATACAACAATCGTGTCATAGACCTGCCTTATAAGATGGACATCAAAATCGAAGAAAGCCTTGGAAGGAGTCATGGAATTGAAGGTGCGAAACATCGGGAGACGAATGATATCCTTCACTTCTTGTTTTTCATATCCAAAAAAATGAGTCAGCCATTGCAAAAGCCGGTTTTTTAAAGTGGGAGTGCCGAAACGTGCGGCAAGCTCCAAGCCCTCCGTAATCTCTCCGGTTTTAAAAAGAACAACCGCTTCAGCAAAAACAGCTTCGTCAACCGATTTTAAAAAGGTGAGATGAGACTTGTTCCCACGACCGCGGCCGGGGGAAAATGCCACCAAGCCTGATTCAACCAGCTTTGTTAGGATAAACTTTGCATTACGCTGCGAACAAAATAGAATGTTTGCGAGTTCTTCCATTGTGGTCAGAAAGGGTGTTTGATTGGGCTGATGCTGGTAAAAATCACGTATAGCTTTGTAGTCCTCGATTAATCTCATTTTCGCCCTCCTAAAAACTCGAAATAAAACCGCATCTTTTCTTCTATTTTTACGATTGAGAACTCCCCTTACAATAAAAGTAAAGACGGAAGGGGATGGAATCGTGTCGATAACATCTGTGAAGGTGAACAAAAAAACAGCGAGTATTTGGAGGGATCAATCCTTCCTCATTCTGCTGAGTTCAACTTTTCTGCTGAGTGTTGCCAATCGTATATATGAACTGCTGCTGCCATTGATTTTGTTAGAATTGACGAATTCTTCAGTTGCAGTCACCACGATGCGGACGGCGGAGTTGTTGCCCAATTTGCTGTTTGGTATCTTCATCGGCGTGTTCGTTGACCGACTGAATAAAAAGAGATTTGCACTCGGGTCAATCGGTCTGCAAGCCGGACTGCTTCTATGGTTGGCCTGGCTGTTAAAAATAGAATCCAACTGGCTAATGCTCTATTACCTGATTGGCTTCTTGCTGATGACTTTCAATTACGGTTATTTTAATGCACAGGTGGGGCTGGTGAAACTGAACATACCGCCAGAATATTTTCATTCTGCGAATGCCAAGTTTTCGTTCATCGAGACATTTGTAAGCGTGATGGGACCGGTCATTTCCGGATTGCTGCTGCTGCTGCCGTTTTTCTATAAGGGCATATTGGTAACCGCTTTTGCTTATATACTTTGCTTTGTCATCCTGTCCCGATTATCCCATCAATCGGAATACCGCCGTCGGGAAAGCTTCGGTTTCCTGGTCGACCTTCGTGAGGGGTGGAGTGCCTTCAGGGCAAACAAAGCCCTATGGCTGATGACTATGTTTATCATGGTATTAAATTCAACCATGGTCGTTGTCCAGACAACAGTGGTTATTTTTGCAAAAATTGACCTTGGCCTAGCTTCATCAAAAGTGGCGCTGGTAATCTCGGCTGTCGGGATTGGAGGGATGGCGGGCAGTATGTTATCTAGCAAGCTGCGGAAGTCGTGGGGGCTCGGCGTGTTGTTTGGCGTATCCGCAATTCTCCACTCGGTTGCCTATTTGTTAATGTATGTTTCAAATAATTACCATATTTTGATTATAGCACTATTTATCAGCGGAATGGCGACATCATTTTACTCTGTTTGTGCTTATACGTTCAGGCTTGAACAAACGTCTCCCGAACTGATTGGCCGGATCAGCGGAATTACGGGAACGTTTTTCAGAGTGGGGATGCCGGTTACAGTCTATGTGTCGGGATGGGTGATGAATGTTTGGGGGGCTGCTCCGATTTTTCTTATGGCAGGGCTCGTGAATTTAATCGTGTTTCTTGTGTATCGCAAAACTTTTTTGTGGAAAGTGAAGTAGATTTTTTAGGGAGGGCTCATTATGGGTGAAATGATAGATTTGCACGCGACCAATGGCTTGGAAAAAGAAGAAAATTTGACCTTTCCAGATCCGGTCAAGAGAGAGTTATATTACAAGCAATATGACCATTCGCTAAAACAATGGAACATGGAAGTAGAGACTTTTTATATCGAAACGACTTTTGGGAAAACACATGTGATTGCCTGCGGCCCTACGGATGCCCAGCCGGTTGTGCTGCTTCACGGCATGACCGTAAGTTCGACAATGTGGTTTGCAAATGCTCCCGATTGGTCCCAAAACTACCGAGTATATGCCATCGACACGATAGGCGATTTTGGTAAAAGTGAATGTGTTCGTCCGGTCACATCCCGTCTGGAATTAAACAGCTGGTTGAATGAGGTACTGGATGCCTTGAATATTGAAGATTTTTATTTAATTGGTCATTCCATGGGGGGATGGATTGCCCTGCAGTTTAGTTTGCAATCTGATAGAGTCAAGAAATTGGTTTTATTGGCGCCAGTCATGAGCATTTGTAGGTTGAATTGGAAATTTCCGTTCAAATTGCTCCCTGCTACTCTATTAAGAAACTCCCACTCTATAAGAAAATTATATAAGTGGATGTTTGCTGAGCAAAATACGCCCAACCAAATACTGTACGATCAATTCTTAAAAGGCTATAAATTTGGAAGAATTCAATTAAAAGTGGCACCGACCGTCTTTAAAGAAACAGAGCTGAAAAAAATGCTGCCTGAAACTTTAGTTGTAATCGGTGAGGAAGAAGTGATTTATTCGTCTGTCCATCAGGCAATCAAACGCGCAGAGGAATCACCAAAAATGACGGTTCACCGTATCCCCGACTGTTCACATTGTTTGCCTGCAGAACAATCCCATGTGGTGAATCAATTGGTCATTCAGTTTTTAGAGGGAGCAAATTATGTAATTTAAGGGAACAGCGCCAAAAGCTGTTCCCTTTCCTGTTATATAAGGTTTTCTAAGATATAAAATACGGGTATGCTTGGTACATGTTAAGAAAATCTTAAGATTTGCATCATGGGTTTGTTAAGATTTGCTGGGTATCATGGTCTCAGGACGAAAGGTAAAGGGGAGATTGGATATCCGATACAGATATAGGAGTGAAATTTATTATGAATATATTAGTTTGTGACGATGATCAGGCAATTGTCGAAGCGATTGGTGTTTACTTAGAAAATGAAGGTTATCAAGTATTCACAGCCTATAACGGATTGGAGGCCATTGATATCATTGATAACCAAGCAATCCATTTGATCATTATGGACATTATGATGCCTAAGTTGGATGGGATCCGGGCGACCATGAAAATTAGAGAAGCGAATAATATCCCTTTGATTATGCTCTCAGCCAAATCAGAGGATTACGATAAAATTTTGGGGTTAAATGTCGGTGCGGATGACTACATAACGAAGCCATTTAACCCTCTGGAATTAATCGCAAGAGTGAAATCCCAGCTGAGAAGATATACAACCTTGGGAAGTCTTGAAACCAAGAGTAATGTTTACCAAACGGGAGGGCTCGCCATCGATGATGAGAGTAAATCAGTCACGATTGATGGCGAGGCCGTTCATCTTACACCGGTACAATATAAGATTTTAAAGCTGCTGACGGCTAATGCCGGCAGAGTTTTTTCCATGGAAGATATCTATGAAAAAGTTTGGAACGAAACAGCATATAGTCCGGAAAACACGGTTTCTGTTCATATTAGAAAAATCAGAGAGAAAATAGAAATCAATCCGAAAGAGCCAAAATATTTGAAGGTGGTGTGGGGAGTTGGATACAAGGTTGAAAAAATATAGCCATTCAATCATCACAAAGATGATTGTGTTTCTCCTGGTGATTACCTGTTTTACAGGCTTAGTGAAAACGATTGTTGAAGTAGAAGTGGTGAATGACGGGGAATTTAGCATTGTTTTTCAAGACAATTATTTTCAAAGCCATTCCTTTGTAAAAGAAAGTGGTTACCTTGCGGAGGATCTCACCCGGTTGGTTGGGTTCTATAAGAGTGAGGAACATATTTTAAATGGCGGAACGATCAATGAGGATGAATTAAAAAGACGAGAACAAGAGTTATTTTATGACTTTCAAAGTAATTCAAAGAATTATAACCCCAATTTAACAGAAGCGGAAAACTTTGAAAAATTTAAAACTGAATACGCAGATAAGATCGCCCAAGTTAGGGATGAGCTTATAAGGAATGATTTAAGAGATTTTCATTCATTATTGCAGAGGGTAGAAGAGGTTAAAAATCCTTTTTATTATGCCAGTGATGGTGTCAATATCTATAAAAACAGCTTGAATACCACAAAAGAACAGTTTAAATCCTTTCCTTCCTATTTCATCCTAGAAGACTATAAAAATGAGCTGTATCCAAAAGCAGCGGAGGAGAATGAAAATCTTCTTCAGGTGATCCAGAGTAAAGAGGATTGGGATCCGAAAGGCCAGGTTGTTTATGTAGCTTTTTCCAAAGAGTTTTTACAAACGAAAATCCAAGATTGGAAAGACACCAAAGGAATAGCAACAGCCAGCTTTTATAAATTGCTAGCCTATCTGACTGGTTTCATTCTTTCCTTCCTGTATCTAGTGTTCGTGACGGGTAGAAAGTCATTCAAGGATGACGAGCTGCGTCTGCACTCGATTGATAAATTATTTGTTGAATTGAATATCCTGCTATGTATGGGGTTAATGGCATTATGGGTGGCCCTGTTGGATAACTTTACATCATCAAACATCCCGAAATTGGTTACTCCGATTACCATCCCGATTTCGGCAGCAGTACTCCTATTGATCTTATCACTCATAAGGCATATCAAATATCGAACCATCTTCAAGCATACTATAACCTACCAAATTGTTTACAGGCTGATTCAATTTGTAAGACACGTTTATGGGAGCGGAAGTGTCGCCGTAAAGACGGTATTAATCGTCATCGGATACCCGGTGCTGATTGCTTTAACGTTTTTTATGTTCCCGATAACCATTGGTCTTGCGGCCTGGTTTGCCCTTAAGAAGGTCAAGGCATTCCAAGCCATAAAGGAAGGCGTCGCCAAAATTAAAGAAGGCGATATCCAGCATCGTATCTATGTTGGTGAAAAGGGAGAGTTTGCTGGTCTGGCTGAGAATATTAACAGCATTACTGATGGTTTGAAGTCAGCAGTGGATAGCGAACTGAAAAGCGAGCGATTAAAAACGGAATTAATTACGAATGTCTCTCATGATATACGAACACCATTAACAGCCATCATTACCTATGTCGATTTATTGAAACAAGAGAAAAATCCTGAAAAGGTAGAAAAATACCTTGAAGTACTGGATCAAAAGTCAAAGAGGCTTAAAACTTTAACGGATGATTTATTTGAGGCAACAAAGGCTTCAAGCGGAAATATTCCAGTTCAATTGGGGCGGGTCGATATTGTCTCGTTAGTCACACAGGGGCTTGGAGAAGTGAGCGATAAAATTGAGGCTTCCGGGCTGGAACTAAAGATTCATTACCCCGATGAAAAGCTATTTATCTTAGCTGATGGAAAACTATTGTGGAGGTCCATTGAGAACGTCTTATCCAATATTTCCAAATACGCACTTCCAGGGTCAAGAGTATATATTCAATTCGAGGATGTAGGGAACGAGATTCTTCTTACCTTCAAAAACATGTCTGCTTATGAATTGAATATTTCAGCAGATGAATTAATGGAACGCTTCAAAAGAGGGGATGAATCCAGAACCAGCCAAGGTAGCGGCTTAGGACTTTCTATTGCCCAAAGCCTCATTGAAAACCAAGGAGGAAAATTTGCGATACAAATTGATGGAGATTTATTCAAGTCCATGATCTATATGCCGAAGGATCAATAAAAGCATTCCAATCAAATTAAGTGCCTGTCACTTTCCCCATTTTTATTCGGGGCGTGACAGGCACTGTTTTTGTAGGACATGGGGACGGTTCAACTGTCCCTATGGACCTACTCCTCAACCAATTCCTTCTCGCGTATTTTCAAATTGAATTTTTTTAGCCTGCGAATGACATAGGATTGGGATACACCGAGTTTTTTGGCTGTTTTCCAAGTACTATTGGTATCATTATAAGCTTTAATTAAAATGTTTTTTTCAATCTGTTCCAAATAGATTGGTAAACTCACTTCTTCTACGTTTTGGAAGAGCATTTGTTGAGACTGGTGAAGGGGGAAGTCACTTGGTAAATCGTCTATATCGATTTTTGGTCCAGCAGAGGTAATCACTAATCGTTCCATTAGATTTTCAAGTTCACGAATATTTCCATCCCAGCTGTAATTGTATAAGGCATCCATTATGTTTTTGGATAAAGTATGTTGACGGCCATACTTTTGATTGAATTTTTTTAAATAAAAATTCAAAAGTGGAATAATATCTTCTTTTCTTTCACGTAAGGGTGGGATTTCCATAGGAAGGATGTTTAAACGATAATATAAGTCCTTACGGAATGTTCCTTCTTTGACGCGTTCCATTATATTCACATTGGTTGCTGCAATAATTCGTACATCCGCTTGTTGGACTTGGTTATCCCCAATCATCCGATATGTCTTGTTTTGCAGAAATTGAAGAAGCTTTGATTGTAGATGAAGAGGGAATTCCCCGATTTCGTCTAAAAACAAAGTGCCTTGATCAGCTGCTGCGATTAAACCGAGTTTTCCATTGGCATTGGCCCCTGTAAATGCCCCTTTTTTGTAGCCAAATAATTCAGATTCAATGAGGGACTCTGGAATGGCACCGCAGTCTAAATGGATAAATGGTTTATTATTGCGACTGCTCAGCTGATGAATACTGTAGGCAAAGGCCGTTTTTCCGACACCTGTTTCTCCTGTTAAAAGAATCGTTGTATCTATATCCGCAACCTTTTGGGACCATTCGATAAGGTGCAGAGAAACTTTACTTTTTCCAACATAGAAATCTTCATATTGCTGATTTTTTTGTTGTAAGATGAGTTGACGAATTTGCTGTTTATATAGTTGTAGAATAGATTCGATTTTTTCTAATTCACTCGATTGATTGATAACTTGGGATAATTGTCTTGCATGGGTAACAATATATTGGATATCCCCCTTCTCGTCGGGAATATAGTCACTGGAAACTAGCAAGTGAACATTATTTTGAGTGACCTGCGTGGTGCTTACAAACTGTTTTTGTTCGATAACAAGCCGTGCGATAGAAGGGGTAAATAAACCTCGTTTTTCCATTTCTATTACGTTTTGGCCAACCAATTCATCGACTTGTAATACTGAAAAAAAATCATAAGCTGCTTGATTAACCCATAATACATTCCCTTGGTTATCAATAATCCAAATGGGATCTTTTAATGTATTAATAATCTTTAAGAGTAATTGCCCATCAAATTGTTGTAAGATCTTTGCAGTCAAAGTGTTTCCCCTTTCATAAGTTATTTTCTTATGCTAGAAAAGCTTTAAACCTTCAGTATTTTTGATTCGTATGCGACTCAATTTGAACCCCTATGTAAGAAACTATAGCATGTTATAAGACGTTTTCATACATTTTTCGACACGAATTGAATCTATATAGAATCATTGAGTTAGAAATGAATTATAAATTTAATAGATTCTTTTTTGAATGTGCTGATTTATCAGTCTTTTGAAATTGGCATGCTTCTTGCAATATACAAAATGTAAGTCGTTTAATTTGTTCAGATTGTTGAACCAGCAAAATATTCCCGACGGTTTTTCTTGAAAAGCATCTCTTTGCCACAATCGGAACAGAAGAATTGCTCAGAAAACAAGATCGGAAACGAATTAAAGAAAAAAGGGGAAATTTTATGCAAGCTGCTAAAAAGATTGAGGAGCCAAAAAAACAATTTGGGGATCAAGGTAATGAGTTGCACCGTGGGCTTAAACGTAGACATATTACTATGATGTCCATTGGTGGAACAATTGGAACAGGGTTATTCCTAGCTTCAGGAAATGTAGTATCGAAAGCAGGTGCTCTTGGGGGCCCTATTGCATATTTAGTGATTGGAATTTTAGTTTATGTTTTAATGAAAGGTCTTGGCGAAATGTCCACCTTCATGCCGACTCCTGGTGCTTATACTACTTATTCGGGTTTGTTTGTCCACCCGGTTTTAGGTTTCATGGTCGGATGGAATTTATACATTAACGGTTTTCTCGGTCTTGGGGCTGAAATTGTAGGAGGGGGAATGATATTAAATCAATTTTTCCCAAACATTCCGCCGGTTGTATTCTGTATCGGGATTTCATTATTGATTCTGGTCTTAAACTTGATCAATGTTAAATCGTACGGAGAAGCTGAATACTGGTTTGCAGGAATTAAGGTATTGGCCATTATCATTTTCTTGATTATGGGGATTCTAATGATCTTTGGAGTAATTGGACATCAAGGATTTATTGGATTATCCAACTGGACGAGCGAGTCCGTGTTCCCGAATGGATTTACAGCGGTCATATTAATGATGACTGGGGTAGTCTGGTCTTATTTAGGGGTTGAAACGGTTGTATCAGCAGCAGGAGAAACAGTAAACCCTCAGAAGAATGTGCCTAAAGCAATCAACACAATCTTCTTCCGGATATTAATTTTTTATGTTGGTTCTATAACAGTTATGGGATTGGTTGTTCCTCACAAAAATGTAAGCGTTTTGAGTAATGGTTATGCTGGCTTATTTGACTTTGCCGGTATACCAGGTGCGGCTGCAATCATGAATATCGTTATTCTTACATCTTTAGCTTCTGCTGCAAACTCCATCGTATATTTACTTAGCAGAACATTAATTGCATTATCAAAAGAAGGAAAAGCACCGAAAGCATTAGGAAAAGTGAACAAACGAGGTATCCCAACGAATGCGGTTATTCTGACTTTATTTCTGGGACAGATTTCTCTTATCACCAACTTCGTTTCACCGGATAAAGTGTTCATTTGGCTGACATCCATCGCTGGATTCAATACTCTGCTTGGCTGGTTCGGCAGTTTTCTCTCCCATTATCGGTTTAGAAAATGGCTGGTGGCAAACGGAGGTTCTGTAGACAAGCTAAAGTTCAAAATGGGAACTTATCCGATTCCAACGATCATCTGCTTAGTGGTTTTAGTTGGTATTGCCATTTACACTGCCTACAGCCCTGATACAAGATTTTCATTCTACATTGGAGTACCGATGCTAATATTGTACTTTATTATTGGCAGGTACCTGAATAAAAAAGGGAAGCTGCAGGAAATGAACTATGAGCCGTTCTTAAAGGCCCATATCAATGAAACAGAAATAAAATAAAAAATTTTATTTGTATCATCACATTAAAATCATTTGATGCAATACCCTGGTAATCCTTCTGGAAAGCAGGGTTTTTGCCATTAATTAAGGGAGACAGAATGAAAATGGAAAGTAAAAATCTAGAATTGGCTATACAATTGCGACATGATTTACATCAGCATCCTGAACTTTCGAATCAGGAAATTTGGACGAAACAATATTTGATTGATTTTCTTAAAAAATATACACAGCTCGAAATTGTCGATAGAGGCTCATGGTTCTATGCAATCTATCATTCTAAGATTGGAAGAAGGAACATAGCTTTCCGCGCAGATTTCGATGCTCTTCCAATTGAGGAAACAATCAATCTCCCATACGGTTCGAAGTTCCCAGGAGTTTCTCACAAATGTGGACATGATGGACATTCTGCAACTCTTTGTGGTTTCGCTTTGGAGATTGATCAGAAAGGCTGTGACAGTAACATCTTCTTCCTGTTTCAGCACGCAGAGGAAACAGGGAATGGTGCTGCCGAATGCTCTGTTTTTATCAAGGAAAACAATATTGATGAAATCTTTGGCTGGCATAATTGGAGTGGTGTTGAAAAAAATACGGTCCATGTCATTGATGGAACAGCACAATTTGCATCCAAGGGTATGTCCATCTATATGGAAGGTGTTCCTTCTCACGCCAGCGAACCAGAAAAAGGTATAAATCCATCATTTGCTATTGCAAAGATCATTGATGCTATTCCTGGATACATTTCTCCTGCAAACAATAAAGGAATCGTTCTATGCACGATCGTTCAAGTTGATATTGGTGCAAAAGCATTCGGTGTAAATGCAAGCAAGGGTGTATTAAGGATGACGATTCGAGCACGTTACGAAGAAGAGATGGTCAAACTTCAGGAGAATCTGGAAAAGGCTGCAAAGGCTGAAGCAGAAAACTATGGGCTCAAGGTGAGCTTTGAGTATCAGGAGGAGTTCCCAGAAACAGCAAACCATAAAGAGAGCTCTGACAAAATTCGTCAAGTCTGCAAAGAAAAAGGCATTCCAATGGCTGAAATGACGGAAGCGTTCCGTGCATCAGAAGATTTCGGTCACTACACGAAACTCACAAAAGGTTCTTACTGTTATATTGGAAACGGAGAAGACTACCCGAATTTGCATAGCTATGAGTATGACTTCCAAGATGACCTCATTGAAACTGGAGTGGAACTATTCAAAGGACTAGCTGAGCTATAAAAAACTATTTAAAGCAATTTTTAAGTATAAAACAAACCCTAGTTGGGGCATACACGGGGACGGTTCTAGTTGATTATTTCTAGTCCCGCAGAACCGTCCCGTGAACCACTTTTATTGACTTAAAGTATCTGATACTTGGTCAGCCTGCAGCCTTTGTTTTTTTGCTTTCCGGAAATGGAATAGTTCATAGAATGTCGGAATGACAATCAGTGTCAGAAGCGTTGACACGATGAGTCCGAAAATAACTACGACGGCAAGTCCCTTGGAAACAAGGTTTAGGCTCATGGCTGATTCATGCGCAAATAAGAGTGGCAGCATAGCAAATACCGTTGCAAGTGCTGTCATCAAAATTGGCCGTAAACGTACGGTTCCAGCTTCCAAAATTGCTTCGCGGATACTCATTCTTTCCTCGTTATGACGGATTCGGTCAACCAGCACGATCGCATTCGTTACCACAATTCCGACGAGCATCAGCATTCCGATACCAGAAGAAATATTAATGCTGGAGTTGGTAACAACCAGCCCTAACAGCGAACCAATTGCTGCAAGCGGCAGCGAAATCAAGATGGCGATGCTTGCCCGGAACGACTTTAAGGTCACAAGCAAAATCATAAACACGATTCCAATGGAGAACATGGCCAGTTTGGCAAGTTCGCCTAACTGATCGGATGACTGCATGGAAGAACCCGTAAGTTCAGCGCTTGTTCCTTTGGCAAACGTATTATCCTTGCCCCAAGTGACAAGCTGCTGCTGTATTTTGCCGGCGACGTCGACCATTTTGTCGGGATTGACTTGAGCCGTGACTTGAAGATAATGATGTCCGTCCTTAGTAAAGATCGTGCCTTGCTCCTTGCTTTCTTCAACCTTCGCAATGCTGGATAAAGTAACAGGTCCATTTGGTGACATCAGCTGAAGATTTTTCAAATCGTCTGCCGTTTGAATCTCTTTTAGTGCTCCTAATTTTACGGCGGTGGTTCGTCCGTCTATTTTGATGCTTCCAATTACAGCAGGCTGAAGCATCGCATAAATCGATTGGGAGATTTCCTGTGCATTTGCTACTTTTGAATCTACCTGAATGGTAACGGTTGGCTTTGTATTTTGATCGTTACTTTCTACTTTTAGGACGCCATCAATGCTGCTGATTTTTTCCTTTACCTTATCAGCGGCTTTTTTAATGTCGTCATCATTTTTTCCAATGACATCAATGGAAACAGTCGTTTTGTTGGTCCCCATCAATCCTGCGGTGTCAGCTGTAAGCTCCGCATCTGGAAACTGATCTTTTGTTTTTCGGATGTCTTTCACAAATTTGGCGGAGTCGGTTCCCTCTTTAGGAAAAACCATAAAACGTACCATATTTGCATCCTGCAGATTGCCATATTGGGCAGCGTCCTCATTGACTCCCGCGATTGTAATATGGGTTTTTACCCCTTCTTTATCTGCAAGGATGGTCTCCATTTTCGCAACCCCGTCTTCCATTTCGCTAAATGGAGTACCGTTTTGATAGCGAAGACCGATTTCTATATAGGCGGAATCCTTCTGATCGACAGACCCTTTAGGCATGCTCACAAATAATCCGACAGACCCAACCACAACGAGTACTGCTATTGTGATGGGCAGCCATTTATGGTTAAGCGACCATTTCAACAGTGATGGGTAGAAGGAATTCTGCTTGTGATCTTTCATCTTTACTTTTGACATCATCCGGCAGCTGAGTGCTGGAACCACTGTCAGCGAAACAAGCAGTGAAGCTAGTAATGAACAAGTGATTGTAATGGCGAACGGGGCAACAATATCACGTAAACCTCCAGAAACAATCAGCATTGGAAGGAATACTGCCACAGTTGTAAGAGTCGAAGACGTGATCGCTGCTCCTACTTCTTTTACCGCTTCGATCAGAAAAGCGGGGGTCAATTCATTATCTTTTTTCCTTCGGTAAATATTTTCTACTACCACGATACTGTCATCCACTAGCCGTCCGACTGATACCGCAATACCTCCGAGCGTGAGGATGTTTAAGGTAACGCCGAAGAAAGAAAGTAGAATCATCGTAATGCAAAGTGACAGCGGAATACTGACAATCGTGATCAGGGTCATCCGGAAACTGCGCAGGAATAACCAGATAATAAGCGTGGCAAATAGTGCTCCGGTCAATACTTCTCTTGTCATCGAATTAATAGAATCAAGTACTGTATCACCCAAATTCATCACTATTGTTGCTTGGAGCGTTCCCTTGTAGTCTTGATTGATTTTTTTAACCGTGTCTTCAACCTGTTGTCCAAGCGTTACGGCATTGGATGTGGAATCCTTCTGAATAACGACGTCAATGAAATTCTTTCCGTTCAAATGGGTGATGCTTTGGGTATCTTTTTGCATGGTAATATCGGCAACATCCTGCAGTTTGGTGTTGCTGTTTAACTCGATGTTTTTGAGATCGTCAAGCGATTCTAATTTACCTGTTACGATAATGCTTGTTGCTTCGTTATTTAGCGTTTGCTCGCCCATTGCGACGGATGCATTTTTTCCTTGAAGAAGAGTATAAAGTTTTTCAAGCGGGAACCGAGCAGCGGCTAATTTTTCTGGATCGACTTTAATCATTACCTGTTGATTTTTCCCGCCGTTTACGATGACATTGCCGATACCTTTTAAGTCTTGGAACATCGGCATAATCTCATTCTCTACGAGATTTAGCTCAGTATTGCCAACTTCCTTATCAAAGGTGAGTCCTAATTCTACAATTGGAATTTCAGATGTGTTGAGGTTGACTACATATGGTTTCATGACTCCATTGGGGAGATTGACCATCGAAATTCTTTCTTGTATTTGCTGTTTTGCCTCTTTGATATCAATGCTGGATTCAAAGGTGACGGTCAACTGGGTAAAGTTATTCCCGGTCTGTGCAACTACATTTTGTTTTCCTTTAACGCCGTTTATGGCTTTTTCAATTGGCTGTGTGACCTGTTCATCCATGCTGACGGCATCGACGCCGTTTCCGACGACTGAAATCGTAACGTACGGCTGATCAGCAGATGGCATTAGCTCCATTGGAATCGTAGTGTAACTGAAAATACCAAAAATCATTGAGGCAACGACAGAAAAAGCTAATGCGGCCTTATTCCGTAATGCCCACTTGGTAAACCAAGTCATAATATGTACCCCTTTCTAGTACAAAAGTATTACAAACAGGTAAATTATACCTTTTCTGCCACATTCTGAATAGTCCATTTTCATAAATTTACAAAAAAATAACCTTAGAGGACGATTCAGTAGGCATTTTGTATTTAACACTCTTGATTATAGGACCACAGGGCATTTCCGATATAGTAACCAAAGTCAATAAATCTATGTGACTTTCGTCATTAATGAGGCATGGGGACGGTTCTTGTGCTTCATTTTTACATGGATCTCTTTGACATAAGTCTGTATATTAGATTCCTTTTGTCATTAAAATACGGCTGCAGAAGCAAGAGGCAGACGAGGTCTCTTAATTAAATGCAAGAAAGTAGCAAAAAATAATATAATAGGTGGATAAGCCAAATGTGTAAGGCAGGGAAAATGAATGAACGATCATCAGCAAACAGATACTCCAAATCCAAATATTAATCGAAATGGACTTACACCTGAATACATTGAAGCCGGGCATAAGTTAAGGGAAAAATTACTCTATAGAATTCAAATGGGTGATCGGGACTTGATAACTGAATTTGAAAATGATGCATTTCTGATGCTTAGAGATGACCAATTTAACCTTCTAAACAGGGTCCCGAATAATAAAATTCGATCCTATAAAAATATTCTATTATCACACAATACCCTTTATAGCTATGCGGCAGAAAAGGGCGGATTAAGCCCATGGCAATGCCACTTTATCTCAGAAAAATATGCCATTATGATTGAGCATGCCGAAACCATCGCTAAACTAGATCAGATTCATTCATTTATGATAAAAGAGTATTCCGACCCTAAAATCCGAAAATCAAATAGCGGCAGCTTAACAATTGTGGAGAAAGCAGAAAACTATATAGAGATGAACTTTGCAGAGGATATTTCAATGGAGGAAATAGCCCGAAAAATACATGTTCACCCCTCACATTTAATGCGGGCGTTTAAAAAAGAAAAAGGCATAACAATCAGTAATTACCGGAACCTAAGAAGAATGAAGGAAGCAAAGGAGCTCATCCTGAACTCAAATCTCACCATGACGGAAATTGCCATCATGGTAGGATTCAGCAACCCCCAATATTTCTCCAAATTTTTTAAAGAGGTAGAAGGAATCACCCCGGTCGAATTTAAAAAGCTGAAAAAGAAATGAAGGGCGCGTGAGTAGTTCATGCGCTTATTTTCTGCGTTCTGGGACTTTTTTTAAAACAGAAATTTCGCAATTATACTATAAAAGGATGCAACTATAATATAAAAACGCTTTCAAAATCAGATATATACTTAATTTCAAGAAATAAATTAAGCGTTTGCAAAATCTACAAGGAAAAATGGGGGTTTTATATGAAAAAGTTTGGAGTAAGAGACCAGGTTGGATATGCGCTAGGGGATATTGGGGGAAGTTTTGTTAACTTATATATAGGTGGGTTTTTCTTAATCTTCTGTACCTACGTATTAGGGGTAAGCCCTTACTTTATGGGAACGATGTTTTTATTGGGCAAATTCTTTGATGCAATTTGCAATGTGGTAATGGGGACTCTTCCTGACCGTTGGAAATTAGGCAAATCTGGCGATAAATTCTTGCCGTATATTAATATTTCTAAATGGATTTTAGCCGCTTCCTGCTTATTAGCTTTTGCAAACGTATCCAGTTGGGGATCCGCAGCAACTCATATCTGGGTAGTATTCGTTTATTTATTCTTCTGTGTTGCTTATACAGCTGACTCGATCCCTTATGGCTCGCTAGCATCTGTTATTACAAATGATCCTGTTGAACGCACAAAATTATCTCGTGCCCGTGCGATTGGCGGTATGGTTGTTGGAGTTGGATTCTTATCCTTCGTTCCAATGTTTATCTATGATAAATCTAAGGCTGTAGTTCCGGATGCATTCTTTCAAATTGCCATTGTATTTAGTATTTTATCGGTATTAGCTTATACAGGACTTGTAAAATTATCAACAGAACGTATTCGTGATGATCATACAGCAGGAGCCAATTCCGATTACAGTTTTAAGGATGCATTTAAGGTAGCGATTAAAAATAGACCTTTAATTGGAATGATGGTTGCATCAATAGGTTCTCTTCTTATGATCAATGGTGTAAGCCAATTAGCTCCAATTGTTTTTGCGGAACGTTATGGTATGCCAAGCGCTTTTGCTATCAACTCTTTCATTAGCATTGGTGTCACGCTCGTGTTATTCGCGATAGTTCCTAAACTAGTTGTGAAGTTTAATAAAAGAAATTTAGTCATAGCTACTGCGATCTTTAGTTTAGTTGCAACAGCCATAATGACATTGGTTACAATTCAAAACGTATATGTGTTTATGGTTTTATATAACCTTGCTACAATCGGTTCTGCTGTCTTCGTTATGGTTGTTTGGGCTCTTGTAACAGATTGCATCGACTATGCAGAGCTTCAAACTGGGAAACATTACGAAGGAACACTTTATTCCTTGTATTCCTTTGCTCGTAAAGTGGGGATGGGTTTAGGTTCCGCTCTCGGCAGTTATGCATTAGGTTGGGTAGGCTTCGTTTCCGGGGCAAAATCTCAATCACCGGCAGTAGCAGAAGGTGTATTAAAAATGTACACCGGCATGCCAATCGCTGCATTCATTTTAATGTTGATTGGTGTAGGGATGATCTATAACCTGAATGAAAAGAGAACAAATGAAATGTATGCGCTATTAAAAGAAAGAAGAGCAGTTTAATAGGTTTTTATAGAAATTTCAAGAAAGAAGAGATTCATATGCGTACTAGATTCCTTTCAAAACTGACCAATGGGGAAGTTGAAGAATATTTAAATAGAAATGATATTATATTTGTTCCTGTTGGAGTAACGGAAACACATGGAGCTTTACCGCTGGATTCCGAGACGGTATTAGCGGAAGCGATCGCTTTAAAAATGGCGGAAGAATCAGATGGGCTTGTGTTGCACAACTTACCGTATTTCTTCCCAGGCGGAACGATTGTCGGCCGGGGAACGATTCAAATGAGCGTAAAGGACGGAATGGCGTATTTAGATAAAATCGCCAAGTCTCTGCTCAATCAAGGCTTTAGACGGCAAATCTATATCACCAGTCATGGCCCGGCTTATTTGACCGTAAGCGGCATGGTTCGTGATTTCTTTGATGAGACGAAAGTGCCTGCCCTGTATATGGACGTTTTAAAAGCAGCAGAGGCAGCTAATTTCAATCTGATGGATTCATTCCATGAGATGACGATTGGTGCTTATAAAATTTTAGGCAGATTAGAAGATGTTCCATTGAATATGCCTGAATCTCCTTCTGTGACTTACGAAGTGCAGCATATGTTAGCAGGGATGAGTAAAAATCCCGGCAATACATTAGGGAAGTACGCTTACCAATCCGGCGCAGTGGGTTCTTACTTCTATGAGCCGTCTGATCATATGGCTACACCGCTTTTGACAACAGCTGAGGAAAGAGAAGGGCATGCAGATGCAGGTGTCCAAGCCATTAATGAACTTGTGAAAGCATTGGATATGCCGGCTATCGTTGAAACCCTTCGTCAGGTGGATGATTATACGAGGGATACCATTCTTCCAAAATACGGGGCACATTTGCCAGGCGGAAAGGCATAAATTTCAATGAATAAATGAGGTCTTCAAAAAGCGATTCTTAATATGGGAGTCGCTTTTTTTCAAAAACTAGTTTCTACCGCCGCCAGAAAAACCATATATATAAAGTAAAAGTTCACAGAGGTAGATACATTGGACAAACAAAATAACCGATTTAGATGGGTTGTATTTGCTTCCGTACTGTTTACTTATTTAATAATGTCGAGCCAGCGAACTGCACCGGGATTGATTACGGACCAAATAATGAGGGATTTTCATGTAACAGCAACAACGATTGGTTTACTGGCAAGCATTCAATTTTTTGTATACACGGGTTTGCAAATTCCGATGGGGATTATGGCTGACCGATTTGGTCCCAATTTTTTTCTCATTATCGGTGCGATCCTTACGGGTCTCGGTACCATCATTTATAGTCTCGGCACCCATGAATTTGTCTTGTTTTTTGCCAGAATCTTTACGGGGATGGGAGATGCGACCATCTGGGTCAATATGGTGTTAATCTTGAGCCAATGGTTTAGTGCGAAGGAATTTACCCGCTTAATCGGTGTAGCGGCAATGACGGGGAGTCTTGGTTTTCTGTTGGCGACAGTTCCATTCTCCTTATGGATTGACCTGATTGGTTGGAGGGCTGCGTTTTTTTCAACAGGCCTATTATTATGTCTATGTGGCATTTTCCTTTATTTTGTGCTCGTCAAAAAGCCAAAACAAGTCCTTTCTGATAAAACAATAATTGAAAAAGATGAGACCCAACGTGAGAAAACGTTGGTTTTACTGAGAAGAATTGTTTCGAATCGCCAGGCATGGGCGTTATTCTTATGTCACTTTGGGATTGTCGGAACATATGTAGGTTTTATCGGTTCATGGGCAGTGCCCTATGGGATGGATATGTATGGAATGACACGTTCCGAGGCGAGCCAGCTTATTTTGATTGGTCTGGTCGGGGCACTGATTGGTGCTCCTTTATCTGGCTGGATTTCAAGCCGGCTAGAGATGATTAAACGCCCTTATGTGGTTGTTCATATCATTCTAATATTGAGTTGGTCTACCTTTCTTTTATTTAAAGGGAATCCTCCCAATTTCTTGTTAACGATGCTTTTCTTTGTTATTGGTCTTGCATATGGGGCAAATGCCTTAACGTTTGCTGCCGTTCGTCAATCTTTTCCGGTCATGGAATCCGGCCTTGCCTCCGGATTTGCGAATACAGGTGGATTCTTGAGTGCCGTATTGCTGCCAAGTATCTTTGGAAATGTCTTAGATCACTTTCAGAACGCTTCAGGCAGTTTAAGCGCCGGTTACCACTATGGTTTCATCACACCAGTCATCTTCTCCATATTTGGCTTGATTGGAGTGATGGTGCTTAAGGAATGTGGCAAGGGGACGGATCGAGATCACTGAGAAAAAATAAAACCTGATTAAGATAAAAAAACGGCTGTGTCGAAGTTGAAAAATCTCTTCTGAATGGACCATCCTAAGGTCAATGAAGACCAAAACAGTACAGGGCAAGATGAAAAATGGACTTCATAAAGTCGATGAAGACCAAAACGGTTTAGGGCGAGATGAAAAATGGACTTCATAAAGTCGATGAAGACCAAAACGGTTTAGGGCAAGATGGAAAATGGTCTTCATAGGGTCAATGAAGACCAAAACGGTTTAGGGTAAGATGAAAAATGGACTTCATAAAGTCGATGAAGACCAAAACGGTTTAGGGCAAGACGGAAAATGGTCTTCATATGTTTATTGGAGACAATCAGCAAGCCTGTGGGGGAATCTTTTATCTGCCTCTTATGAAGTGATTTCAGCAGCGTCGGACGGTTCTTCTTTCTGCAGCATTTTGTCTATTTATTTTCCCGTCGGCAAAAATCTGCAATTTTTTAATATGCTAATTAGGCAACTTCCTTAAACAGCAATGTTTTTGTGAATTCAATCAAACGTTTGAGTAACTGACAAATTTTTTAGAAGCTTCTAAGGTCTTGCCCAATCATAACACGCATGTCCGAGTTTTTAACCAAACGTTTGTATAGATTTCTAGTAAGGAAATCTGGCGAATATTGACAATTGCAGTTGAGGTCATGAGCGATGAAGGCGGTGGGATATAAATTCTTCGGTTATTTTCTTGTTCATTCTGCAATTATTTTGCCCTAAAAAGATGCCAGTTTCCCGCTTGACTTGAGTTATGTACAAATTTAATTAAACGTTTGTGTAAACGACAATGTTTTTAGTTATAAAAACCAATGGAAAGCCTATTTTTATTAGCATTTCATTGCAATTAATCAAACGTTTAATTAAAAAAATAAATGGGGGACTTTGTTGGAAGTTGGGGGATGGCTAAGTAACGGGACAGACCGCTCAAATTAAACAAAACAGGGGACTGTCCCTTTTTAGGGGCTAAACTCGAGATACATTGGTATTAAGCTGCTCCAATTTAGTAGCGATTGCAGTAACCATATCCTTCGTTACTTTAGGAAGCTGAGACTTTAGGATCGCATTAACTACCGGACCCATTGCGCCGCCGGCAATGAGTTCAAGAAAGCCGGTTATCTTCGTTTTATTTGCATCTACCGCCTCTGCTAGGAAATATCCTTCACCAGAAAGTCCTTCATTTACCCCCTTTAACTGAAAAGTTATCTTTGTTGGTTCAATCCATTCTTTTATGGTGACCATCAGACTGATCTTTTTCTTTATGAATCCTATGTTACTATTAAACTCCCAAGTCGACTGACGGTTCGTAAATTTCCGATGTTGAATATATCCAGGGATAAGAGGAGCCCAATTATCCATATCCTTAACAAAATCCCAAACCTGATTGATCGGTACATCTACCTCAACTTGATGCATTCCGGTAGGCATTCATTTACCTTCTTTCCGTTACATTAATAAGATCTTCTTATTATATGTTCCGTAAATTAAAGGGAGATTTGTCCCTTACAGCTTGGGCGAAGGATATGTACCGTAACTTTTAATTCTATAAGAATGCGGTGTCATGTTTGGGGATTAACTTTAAAAAACAAAAAAACATGTTGACGTGTTAAAAATAATCTAGTAATATTACGTTTGTCGCTAAGAGATATGACGAAAAACATTTTATCTCAAAAAAATAGTTGACATTTAAAGATCACTACGGTAATATTAATTACTGTTGCTGAACTGAGTTGCTGTCTTTTGAAAAAAACAGTTGACTAGTTCAGAAAGAGATGGTATATTGTAAATCTG
>NZ_JBLVQN010000050.1:0-46535 GCF_058323225.1 Neobacillus sp. PVCKKU3 | reverse complement strand
ATAAAGCAAAGGCGCGACTGCCCGTCGCACAAATAAGGACCGCTATTTTAGCGGTCCTTATTTCTATAATCATAATATTTTAATATCTCTGTCTTGGAGGTGGGCACTTCTTCGGTTATATTTCCATCCTCGTCTTTATAAACCTCATACTCCTGATAAGTTTCAAGAATATAACCATCCTTTTTTTCACGTTTCACCAGTTTCTCTACCATCTCCGGCATGTCCTCCGGCGGCTCTACGCTGGCTTGAACCGCATGGACCGGCTGATCAGCTGTATAGGACAATTTTTTATTTATAAAAGAATATGGTGAATCCAGATAGGCACTTAAACCAATGGTAATTAGCAAACCACAGACAATTAAGTAGGTTTTTATTTTCATGCGTTCCGAGCTCCTTTAATAAATGAATTCTCGTAACCCATTTTATGCTCGTCCGATGAACATATGCCTTTAGCTTTTAAATATTTGCAGGTTTCACACGCGGCCTGAAAAATAAAAACATGAAAAATGCCAAGATGGTGATTATAGCGCCTGAAATATAAGGTAGACCAATCGCCAGCGAAAACAGCCAGCCTCCAAGCGGCGGTCCAATAATACGGCCCAACGAGTCAAAGGATGACAAAAGCCCAGTTGAACTTCCATGTCCTGCGGATGATGTCTTCGTCAGCAGTGAAGAAACACTTGGCCGGATTACGCCATTTCCTAATCCAAAAATGGTTAAATAGATTGCCGCTGTCGTAAAATTATCTACAAGTAGTATAAGCCCAAACCCAATGGCAGAAACAATCATTCCACCTTGAATAACGGCACTTTCTCCATATTTCTTTGTTAACCTGCCTACAAGTCCTCCTTGTACCAGCGCGCCGCCAAACCCCATTATCATGAAGATATATCCCAGTTGTGTTGAATCAAGACCCGCTTTTTCAGCAGCAAAATAGGCAAAAGTGGCTTCCAAACCTGAAAGGGATAAGGAAATGAATAATTGTACGAAAAATAAGACGGAAACTTCACGGGTAAAGGCTTTCCAGATGGAGCTTTTTTCTTCAGAAGCCTGTCCTGTTACGTGTTTTGACTCCTTTAATAAAAGAAATACAAGTACAAGGGTGATGGCTGCGGATCCACTAGCAAGGAAAAAAGGCATACTCAAGCTGATTTTAGAAAAAATACCGCCGACAGCCGGTCCAAAAACAAAGCCAAGGCCAACCGCAGCACCGATGATGCCCATTCCTTTTCCGCGGTTCTCTTCCGTTGTAATGTCAGCAACGTATGCCATTGCAGTAGGCATATTAGCGGATGAAAGTATTCCTCCTAAAATTCTGGCGACAAACAGCATCCAAAGCTCGGTTGAAATCGCTTGAATAAAGAATGAAAGGGCAAGACCAGTAATCCCTATCATCATGACCGGTTTTCGGCCAATTCGGTCAGATAGGCGCCCCCACATTGGTGCAAAGATCAGCTGCATCAAGGAATAGACTGCCATTAACAGCCCAAGTTCTGTAGGATTAGCCCCCATTTCCTCCGCATAAAATGGCAGGACCGGGATGATGATGCCAAAC
This sequence comes from Neobacillus sp. PVCKKU3, assembly GCF_058323225.1. Taxonomy (NCBI): domain Bacteria; kingdom Bacillati; phylum Bacillota; class Bacilli; order Caryophanales; family Bacillaceae; genus Neobacillus; species Neobacillus sp. PVCKKU3. Next base: position 44,980 of record NZ_JBLVQN010000050.1, on the reverse strand, counting down.
CCGACCATTACTAAAAACATGACAACAAATAGAATCGGTAAAGCAGTCTTTTTCTGCAAAGGATGTCAACTCCTTCAAATAAATCCAAATTCCACTAAATGAAACCCAATACTCATTATCACCTAGCATGCTAATATAATGCAACCATCATTTCCTGCTCTTCCTTACAAAAATGTAAGGTTCACTTCGATTTTCGTAAGGATTGATTATGGAAAAAAAGCCATTAATTTCCTATGATAAAACTAAGGATATTAGAAATGGGTGATATATATGGAATTAATATTAGAAGCAAAAGGGATAAACAAGGTGTTTGGCACAAAAAGGAACTCTTACACCGCTTTACACAATATAGATTTAAACATTACTAAGGGAGAATTCGTCGCAGTCATGGGGCCATCAGGTGCAGGGAAATCCACCCTGCTAAATGTTCTTTCAACCATTGAGAAGCCAACCTCCGGCCTCCTTCATTTCAATGGAAACAGCCTGACAAACATGAAGGAAGCAGAGCTCACTGATTTCAGAAGAGATCAAATGGGGTTTATTTTTCAGGATTATAACCTCCTGGATACTTTAACAGTGGAAGAGAATATTCTCCTTCCGCTGACCTTTAGTAAAACTCCGAAAATGGAAATGAAAAGATTAGTTCGCGAAGTGGCAAGAAAGTTCGGGATTGAAGAAATTTTGGAAAAGTTCCCGTATGAAATTTCAGGAGGGCAGCAGCAAAGGACCGCTGTATGCCGAGCAATCATCGGCCAGCCAAAGATTCTATTTGCTGATGAGCCTACCGGCGCACTGGATTCAAAGTCAGCCTATTATTTGCTGGAAACTTTATCGGAACTAAATAAGGAGCAGGAGGCAACCATCCTTATGGTTACCCACGACCCTTATGCCGCTAGCTTTTGTTCTCGTGTTGTGTTTATTAAAGATGGAACACTTTTCACCGAAATTCGAAAGGGTGAGCACTCGCGAAAGCATCTTTTCGGGCAAATTTTAGATATTCTCTCCAGTATAGGAGGCGGGCAATATGACGCTCTCTAAACTTGCTAGAAAGAATATCATCCGAAACATCCACAAATACTTGCTCTATCTTTATTCGATCGTCTTTAGTACGGCCATATACTTTACATTTGTTTCGTTTCAATACAATCAGCAGCTCCTAGATCGCACGGTTACGCTTGGAAAACTGGAGTCAGCTTTTTTGGCAGCATCTATGATTCTCATGATTTTCTCGGGTGTTTTCATATGGTATTCAAATTCGTTTTTTACGAGGATGCGGAAAAAAGAAGTCGGTTTATACGCCTTATATGGAATGAGCAAGAAAAAAATAGGCCTGCTGCTTTTTTATGAAAATATGATTATCGGGGCTCTGGCTTTAGTTATTGGTATTGGGGGCGGGATATTATTTTCGAAGTTGTTCATGATGATAATTTTTAAGTTAATGGGCTTTTCACTCGAAGTGTCTTTTACACTATCAAGCAAGGCACTGCTGCAGACAATTGTGGTGTTTCTTATCATATTATTGGTAACCTCCATCCATAGCTACCGATTAATCTATCGCTTTTCGCTTGCTGAGTTATTTAAAGCTGACCGTAAAGGAGAGAGACTCGCCAATGGATCGATCGTCACAAGTTTATTAGCCATTGTTCTAATCGGAATTTCGTACGTGTTATTCTGGAATCCTGAATCTTTCGTGATTATTAATAATACGGGTCTAAGGCTTGCAGCTGCAGTAATTTTCTTGGTTGCAGGGTCGTACTTTTTTATTAATTCCTTGGTAACATATTTGTTAAGGCTAATACAGAGAGTGCACTCGGTTTATTTGACAGGGAAGAACTTACTTGGGGTCACCAATTTATTATACCGTCTTAAAGGAAATGTCCTTATTTTGACTGTGATTTCCCTATTAACCAGTGTGACACTTTTCGCTTGCGGGACCATTCTGGGATTTTATTATCAGATTGAAAAGTTAACAAATGAGCAAAATCCATATAGCTATATGTTTAATATGAAGGATGAGCAAGTAAACAAGGAAATAGAGAATTTGATTCAAAGAGATTCATCTGGAAAGCTAAGCTATCAATACAATCTCGAGTATCTTCCTATTCAGCCGGATTTGTCCGATATGGAAAGGGTTCCTGATTTCTTTCAGACGATGTTGATTTCGGAAAAAAGCTACCAGGAATTAATGGAGAAGAGAGGGAAAAACGAATCCCTCCAAGTAAAGAGTAATGAGGCAGCTGCCTTCTTTGATGGAAACTTAGACGCAAAATCTGATCCGTACACAGGAAAAGAACTGGTGCTTCCAAGTGGTGAAAAATTAACGATTACCGCATATGAGGCGTATTCATTTGTTAATCAGGGGGAAATGCTTTTCCCACTCGTCATCAGCGATTCTCAATATGAAATATTAAAAAAGGGAACCTCACAACAGTATCTGCACATCTTTAAAATTGCTAATGAGAAATCCTTGAAAAATTTAGATGCGAAAATCAACAAGATTGTTAAACCGATGGAGTTTAATGACAATAACCCAATCTTTTCGAGCTATTACGGACAATATCATTACGGTCTTGAAACCTATGGCCTATTAATCTTTATTGGAGGATTTCTTGGTCTAGTGTTTATCGCAGCCACCGGAAGCATTATCTATTTCAAACAGTTGATGGAAGCCACATCTGATAAAGCCCGTTATCAGATTCTTGGAAAAATTGGCATTCCGGAAAAGGAAATAAAAAAGACGGTTGCACGACAAGTGGGCTTTGTGTTTTTTCTGCCATTGCTCCCCGCCATCAGCCATAGTGCAATGATTACCTATTTGATATCAGACTTTTTACAGATATCATTGCAGGTCCCCTTTACGATATTTCTTGGTGCGTATCTCGTTATTTATTTGATTTACTATCTAATGACCTTCGCCAGATATTATCGGTTAATAAAAACAAGCTCATGATGGATGAGCTTGTTTTTATAGCTTATGGAAGTTATTTGTTGCTTCAGGGAAATGTAGGGTGGCTTTTGTCCCAATACCCGAGGTGGATTCCAATGATAAATTATGGCCCAGTTTTTCAGCCGTTTTCATGGAGAGGTACAACCCCATACCAGTTGACCGATGATGTCCTCTGCCGTTTTTTCCGGTGAACCCTTTTTCAAAAACACGGGGGAGATCTTCAGCGGAAATCCCGATTCCGGAATCAAGGATGATTAGCTTCTTAGACTTTGGCTTTGTGATTATCGTAATCTTCCTGTTTTCCTTCGTGTATTTTAATGCGTTAGACAGGATTTGGCGGACAATGTAGGACAGGCCTTTTTTATCACTTAAAACAGTCATTGGCGAAATCTGTAAATCTAGTTTCATCATTCTTCCAATGAAGGTTTTTGATTCACCAATAACAATTTCCTTTATCAGCTTTTCCAAATCAATCTCTTGAATCAGATAGTCCTTGTTAAAATCGTGCAGGCGTGAAAAGTGAAGGGCCTGCTCCACATAGCTTTCGATTTTATCGATTTCTTCCTGCATGCTTGGTGAATCGATTTCTGTTTCCAAAAGGAGACGTGCAACGGCAATAGGGGTCTTGATTTCGTGAAACCATTCCGTCATAAATTCGAGCTGTTCTTTAGAAGCCTCATTACGCTCATGAATTTGTATTTCATAGCGTGTTTCTAATACTTTTAAATTTTGATAGTATTCCTGCTGTTCGTATGTAATTAAGGCAGGTGGATTTTCTAATGTAGAGGACTTCCATCTTTGGAGTTGAGCATTTTTCCTAAAATAAGTACCGATAAAATAACTGTTATAAAGGATTACAGCCAGCAATACTAAGTAAATAAGACTGCCAAAGGAGACCTTTAAGCTAGGCTCCACACTGATTAGAATGGAAACAACGGCAAGTATGAAATAGAATGTAATTAGCTGCCATTTTTCATCTAAAACGTAATATCTGAATTTCATGGAAGCATATATCCTTGTCGTTTTTTCGTTTCGATAAAATCGCTGAGACCCAAATCTTCCAATTTTCTGCGCAGACGTGCGATATTAACGGTTAGCGTGTTATCATCTATAAAATTTTCACTTTCCCATAAGGCTTGCATGATTTCATCACGAGTTACAATGGTTTCCTTCTTTTTCAATAATAAATAAAGAATCTGAAACTCATTTTTGGTTAGGTCTATTTCGCTGTTATGGTAAGAAATATTCCCCTTATTTAAATTAAGAATTAAGCCCCTATGCTCGATAACTTCTTTTTCCTCTTGCTGATAGGTGTAAGTCCTTCGCAAAATAGCATTCATCTTGGCAGTCAGTACCTCTAATGAGAAGGGCTTCTGGATAAAATCATCGCCCCCCATATTCATGGCCATGACGATATCCATATTTTGATTTCGAGAGGAGATGAAGATGATGGGCACATTGGACAGTTGTCTGATTTTGCTGCACCAATAAAAACCATCATAGATTGGTAAATTGATATCCAGCAGAACAAGATGGGGTTTAACTTCGATAAACTGTTCATCCAGGTGCTCAAAATTTGTTATCTTACTAGGTTCAAACCTCCATTTCAATAGGTGTTCAGAAATAATATCGCGTATTTTTGGATCATCCTCTACAATCATAACTTTAAACAAGATATTCCGCCCCTTCCATATGATTCTATTATACAAGGGAGAGGATGAATTTGGAAAAATTATCTTATTGGTAGGAAAAAAGTCGTGTTTTTCGATTCATAATATTAAAAAAATTTGGTATGATTACTGTGCGCAAATGCTTTTATTTTAAGATATGGGGATGAGGGACCATGCAAAAAAAGTGGGAAAAACAGATTGATCCTAATAATAAATACGGTGGAGCATTTATATTAGGTGATAGGAACATTGAAATTCCTGAAGCAGCAGTGGTTTCAGTCACAAGGGGAGAACATTTCAACATACCGCGCCTAATAATCAATGGCTTTTTAAACCAGATGATCATGAAGGCGATGAGCAAGAACGATAATTTGCTGTATGCGGAATTGAGAGGGCAATTAGAAGGCGGAATCGGCCAGACATTGACTGTCTGGAAAGCAGGTAAAGAAATGAATTCCTTCCGAACTGGAGGTATGCATAACTTTGCAAGGAAGTTTTTTAGCTGGGTGTTTTACAGTGGAAAGGTTCAATCCTACTTTTTAACATGGAAAGCAAACGGACAAATCCCGACTTATGAAGAAGCGTCAGAAATCGTAACCACCTATGGCCGACATTTTGATGGCGGTAAGCTAGTGAGAAAGGCCCAACAGCCGAAGGATTTAGACCATAAAAAACCAAGCTGATTTATGCTAGCTGTTTATTAGCTAAATGATAGATTATTTTTAGCAGTTGTTTAGCCCTGTGTGTAAACGATAGAATGTGATTGATATTAACCAAAAAAGCCGCCGATCCAATGATCGAGCGGCCGTAATCTCTCTATTTCACTGTTTTCCGCGTACTTTCCGATGCAAAGTCCGCGATGACAACAAGAATCATATAGCAAAGCAGCAGCAGGGTAATCTGCGTGTATTGAAAATAGCTCATGGCTAGTTTAAAATCCATGCCTAGACCGCCTGCACCAACGAATCCAACAACAATCGTGGTTCTCATAATCACTTCCCAGCGATATAACACATAGGTTAAAAACCTTGGCATAACAATGGGAAGAATCCCGTAAAACAATGTCTCAATCTTAGAGGCACCAGATGCAGCCAAGTTGCGAATCGGCCGTGGATCCATATCCTCAATTACCTCTGCCCATAGCTTTCCTAGAATTCCAAAATTGTGCAAAGCAAGGGCAAGTGCGCCCGGCAAAATACCCGGTTTTAAAATGAAAATAATCATCATCGCCCAGACCAATTCCGGAACGGAACGGGAAAAAATATAAACGAGACGGACCAGACCGTATAGCGGCCAATTGTACCATTTTTTCGAAATGGTCAGGTTACCGCTCGCAATATTACGCGCAGCTGGAATCACCGTTAAACAGGCTGCAATGGTCGAAAACCCAATCGCCATTACGCTCATTTCCAGCGTCTCATAGGTCAGTTTTAACGCAGAAGCCCAGCTTTCGGCATTGAAAAAGGCTGGATTGTTTTCATTTAAACCAATTAATCCTCCAAAAAACTTTCCTGCGTATTCCGCATTTTGATCAGAGAAAAGGTCAAATATATCGGCATGGTCGATAATATAAATATATATCCACGAACCTGCAATCAGCAATGACGCCAAAAGAGCGGCACGCCAGCCTGAACTGAAACCACGCTGGCGCTTTCGATCTGTTAAGCTTTTGCGGACAAAATTACTCCAAATATCCACAAGTACAACCAAGGCAATCAAATAAAATACATAGGTCCAAACTTGGTCGTATTTCAAATCTGCAAGCGAAAGTTGAATTTGATAGCCAAGACCGCCGAGACCGACAAAGCTCATAATTGCCGAAGAACGAATCGAGCATTCAAAACGGTACATCGTATAACTAATCATATCAGCCCAAACTAATGGCAAATACCCGTAAAAGAGGACCTCAAGTTTGGAGGCCCCGGCTGCCAATAAAGCTTTTATTGGCTCTATGGGTACATCATTTAGCATATCGGCGAAAATTCGGCCAAGAATCCCGCCGTATGGAATTGCTAAGGCAAATATGGCAGCAAACGGTGAGAAACCGATGGCAGACACGAACAGCCATGCCCAAACCAGTTCGTGAATCGAACGGGTAAATCCTAATATTCCTCTGAAAAACACCTTATTGGCAAGTCTAGATGCCCGTGAAGATGTTAACGTCCCCGATGCGAGGACGCCGACAATAAAAGCATAAATAATGGCTAGAGACATTCCTGCTACGGCATATGCCAAAGTAATCCAGGCGGCTTCAAGACCTTTCGATAAAACCTCAGAGCTTAAATCCGGTTGAAAGAGACCTTTAAAAATTTGCCCCAATGTTGGAATTCCGCCAGCATGGTACACCTCATCTGCATCCCATTTGACCGAAAACAAACTCCATCCGAAAACTGCCAACAAAATCAATGAAAGAATAAATCGTTTATGGAGCCGAAAGGAGGAGTTCCATTTATGCATGGCTCGAATGCTCCTTTAGACTGTACAGTTCGGTTAACATTTCATCGGTTACCTTTTCTGTAGGCAAATCAAAAAATATCGCACCGTTTTTTAAGGAAATGATTCTGTCAAAATATTTTCGTGCATATTCAACTGAATGTAGGCTGGCAATTAGCGTTTGGTTATCCTCTGAAACAATTTTAGTGAGCATCGACAGAACGTCATCAGCCCGTGCAGGGTCAAGGGAGGCAACTGGTTCATCTGCCAAAATAATCTCCGGTTTTTGAACCATTAGTCTGGCCAATGCAACACGCTGCTGCTCACCGCCGGAAAGGGTAGAGGTGATTTCATAAGCTTTATCCGCGAGACCGACACGTTCAAGTGCGCTAAGTGCCGCATCTTTTTCCTGTGGGACGAGCAGAGATATCAATGATTTCACGGTTCCCCATTCCGCTAATTTTCCCGCCAAGACGTTATGGATCACTGCTAGCGGACCGATTAGATCAAATTGCTGACGGATAACCCCAACCTTTTTCGCGAAGGCTTTTCCTTTTTTATAAGAAGAGATGTCCTGGCCGTCAATGACCATTTCACCACTTTCCAACGGTACGAGGCGGACAATTGAATTTAACAGCGTCGATTTTCCGGCGCCGCTCGGGCCAACCAATGCCACCAGTTCCCCTTGTTTAATGGTAAAAGAAAGGGAAGATAAGGCTATCTTCCGCTCATAATGTTTTGTTAAATTTTTCACATCAATCATGATTTTTGAAGTCATAGATGAAAACACCTACTATTTAATAATCTTTAATTCTTTTGCTACTTTTTCAATCTTGCTGTAGTTTTCGTTCTTAGTTTCGACAAACTTGTCAGTTTGGAATAAGTCGGCCATTTCCTTAGGCTCTCCATTGAAAGAAAGAAGGGCGTCCTTAATCTTTTGCTCCGCACCTTTGCCAAATTTCTTGTCGATATCCTTATTTATGGTCCAGTTATAGTCATAGTAAGGAGGTGTTGTGTAGAATACCTTTACCTTATTTGTATCTACTTTACCTTCTTTGACGGCTGCTTCCCAAACGGAAATATTTAAAGCGCCGGCCTGAAAGGAACCGGATTCGATTAACTTATATGTTGTGTCATGGGAGCCGGAAAAATTAGGCTTACCATTAAAGTCTTTGTTCGGGTCAATGCCCGCTTCTGAAAGGAAATAACGCGGCATTAAATGGCCGGATGTTGAACTTTCACTGCCAAACGTAAATGATTTCCCTTTTAAATCCTTCAAGGAATTAATGCCGGAATTAGGCTGAGTGATAAACACTGATTGGAATTCAGCATCCCGCGGCCGTTGAACGATGGATTTAGCCTCAGGAACAAGGTTTCTAGCCTGAACACTTGTTAATCCGCCAAACCAAGCCATGCTGATTTCACCTCGCTGGAATCCTGTTACTAACGCGGCATAATCAACAGAAGGAACGAACTCTACCTTTAGGCCAGTTTTCTCGTTTAAGTATTTAGCGACTGCATCCATGCCTTTTTGCAAGTCGGCGGCATTTTGGTCCGGAATGGCTCCGATTTTAAACACTTGATCTGTTTTTTGTTCTTTCTTGCCTTCACTAGATTTTTCATTATTGTTTTGACCACAGGCGGCTAATGAAAATACCATCATCACCAGGATCATTACAGAAAACCACTTTTTCATAAAAGATACCCACCTCAATTGTCAATTACTAAAAAATGAATAGAAATAAATATTAACCTTCCTAATTATAAGGAAATGTTAGTACGTAATAAATTCAATTTATCGATTTATTCAATGGATTAGTATCGATTATTCAAATAGATAAAACCCCTGACGGTCTGACAGGGGCACAAAATTTCAATTTATACAGTTTGCTGTGACGAAAAAATAATGTCAGCAGAAATGAATAGGTTTTGATTTAGGAGGCAATTTAAGGAAAAAAGGATAAATATATGATTGGATTAATTATCGCCATCCTCATTTTTAATTTTATCGCTTTTAAGGAAAATAGGGTTCTAACTGCCAATCAAATTGTTCACATTTGGTGCTTTACAATTGCCTTTCAAAGCACCTTCGATGTTTTGGTAGAAATTAAATACCACGCCTACTGGTATTTTGGTAAAGATGTGGAATGGGCTGGCATAATTCCGCATTTATTTGTGGTACCACCTGTTAATATGATTTTTTTAAATTGGTTTCCTTTTAAAGGACCTTTTGTTAAAAAATTATCTTTTATCATTTTATTTGTGATTGCGATCTTAGTTTACGAAATGATTACTCTATTTCCGGAACCTTGGGGCTACTTCCATTACGGCTGGTGGAAGCTTTGGCATGCTGCCATTTTAGACCCCATTTTGCTTTTAATATTATTGGGGTATTATAAATGGATATGCCGGTTGGAGAAAAGGTCGATTTGCCAACAATAGGATTGCATAGAGAGGCAGAGAAACGCTCTCTCTTTTTTTATTTTATTGATGAAATTGTATAAACAGGCTTGGCTGCTTGTACATATTCTAATAAAAACGGCATCCGCAAAAGGAGGGAGGGCAATGGGCATCTTCAAGGATGGTATCAGCATCGGAACCGTTTCAGGAGGAATCGTAAACTTTGGCGGGGCAGTGATTATTTCACCCATTTCGATTACCAATACCGTTTCAGGTTCAGGCTCCGGAAATACGGATACCGGTGGTTCAGGAAATTCAGCATTAACTGTCGCAAGCGATCTGCTTCAATCTATAGCTAATAATCAAGGATTGTTGGGATCAGGAAATACGGGACAATCCAGGGCAAGAAGTGCAGGAAATAGAGATAATAATATGGCCACAAATAGAAGACGGGGCCGATAGCAGCCCCGTCTGATTATTTTTTATGATTTATGATACTTTTAATCCTTTTGCTGTTTGAACTTGCGTCCGCTTAGCGGGTTTGATGACATTGAAGACAATGTTTAGAAAGATAGCTGTTAAGCTTCCAGCAACAATCCCGCTATTCGTAAGAATCTTAACACTCTCAGGAAGATGTGCAAATAAATCCGGAACGGTAGTTACACCTAAACCAACTCCAACAGAACAAGCAATGATTAATAGATTCTCTTGTGAAGAAAAATCTACTTTACTAAGCATCTTGATTCCAGAAGCAATGACCATCCCAAACATAGCAACCATTGCTCCGCCAAGTACAGCAGTCGGGATAACTGTTGTTAATGCCGCAATTTTCGGTACAAACCCTAGAAAAATTAAAATACCGCCCATTGTATAAATAACGCTCTTATCCTTAACCCCAGAAAACTGGACAAGCCCGACATTTTGTGAGTAAGTGGTGTACGGGAAGGAATTAAAGAATGCCCCAATCACACTTGCCAACCCTTCTGCCCGATATCCTTTTACTAAATCCTGTTCCGTTAATTTCCGGCCTGTGATATCACTTAAGGCAAAATAAACACCAGTTGATTCTACAAGACTTACAATCGCTACAATTGTCATCGTAATGATCGGTGCCAGTTCAAAAGAAGGAGTTGCAAAATGTAAAGGCGTTACCATATGAAACCACGATGCATCACCAACTGCAGAAAAATTTACTTTTCCCATGAACGCTGCAGCAATGGTACCTGCTATCAAGCCTAATAATATAGAAATAGCGCGTATGAAACCTTTAAAGAAACGATAAAGAATAATGATAAATAATAACGTACCAAATGCCAGCACAATGTTTGAAATCGAACCAAAATCAGGGCTGCCTTGACCGCCCGCAACATTATTCATTGCGACAGGAATTAGTGTCGTTCCAATAATCGTCACAACTGAACCCGTTACGACTGGAGGGAAGAAGTGAATTAGTTTACCAAAGTATTTCGCAATCAACATGACAATTAATCCGGAAACTAGGATCGAACCATAAATAGAGGACATGCCATACTGATTTCCAATGGCAATAATCGGGCCTACTGCCGTAAATGTACATCCAAGGACAATTGGAAGACCGATCCCAAAATAACGATTTTGCCATACCTGTAATAATGTAGCGATACCGCTCGTTAATATATCAAGAGAAACTAGATAGGCAAGCTGTTCGTTCGAAAGATTGAGGGCACCGCCAATAATAAGCGGAACAATAACTGCTCCTGCATACATAGCGAGAACATGCTGAATTCCAAGGGATGCTGTTTTAAGTGTTGAATTTTTCATTATACTAGCTCCTCTACTTTTTCAGATTTAAAAGTGACTTCACCGTTAGCGAGGGAAGCAACGCGGGCTAAAGATTCAACTCTTATTCCTTGGTCGCTTAGCATTTTGGCACCATCTTGGAAGGACTTTTCGATGACTATTCCTACTCCGGCCACTTGGGCGCCGCTTTGGTTGACAATATCAATTAATCCTAAGGCTGCCTGACCATTAGCAAGAAAGTCATCAATAATAAGAACTTTGTCCTCAGCATTTAAAAACTTTTGTGCAATCGAAATCTCGTTAGTTTCCTGCTTTGTAAAGGAATGAACAGAAGCAGTGATCAATCCTTTGGTTAATGTGAGTGATTTTCTTTTTCTGGCGAAAATAACTGGAATATTGAACTGTAGGCCCGTCATGACTGCAGGGGCAATGCCCGAAGATTCAATGGTGACAATTTTGGTGATACCCTCGTTAGCGAAACGCTTCGCAAACTCTTTGCCAATTTCAAGCATTAATTCCGGATCAATTTGATGGTTTAAAAAAGAATCAACTTTTAGGATTTGATCTGATAAAACTTGCCCGTCATTTTTGATTTTTTCCTGTAATAGTCTCATGTTGTACCCCCATTTTTAAAAATAAAAAACCCAAAGGCCGTCCCCACATCAAATTGAGTGAGGTAATGGCCTTTGGGCTTAGCGTCCGAAAGGAATAGAATGGAAGTACGCTTAAAAAGAAAAGCATCCGTTCTCATTACCCACTCATAGTCGAATCGTTTACGGCAATTCGGTAGAAACTTGCGGGCCATATTCCCGCGATTATATGAGTGAAGCCTTATTGAATTCATTTCAAATTATATCACGGTATATCGAGAAATCAATCACTTTTTTCGTAAAAAGCGAATAATGTGCTAATAATTTTTTTATTTTGTTCGTCTTTTAGAAACCCTTCCCGTAAGTATCATAGAAGGATTGAACAATTAACCCATTTCAGTTACTATGTAAAGTGTGCATATATATCTGAAAATTGTGAAAAGGGAAATAAATATCGCTAGAGGATACTAACCGGTTAGGATGTTTGGGCCTAATCATAATTTTCATATAAAGAATAATTGGAGGAATGAAAGATGGTTGAAAAAATCCGCCCCTATTGGCCAGCTGATGTACCTGCAAACTTTACCTATTTACAAGGTGAAAAACCACTTTTTGCTTATTTAGAGCACCATGGGAATGAGCGCCCAAATGACACTGCCTATATTTTTTATGGACAAGAGGTCACTTGGGGACAACTCTTGGAGTACGTGAATCGCTTTGCTGGCTATTTACATAAAAAAGGGGTTAAGAAAGGCAGCTGCATCGCCCTTTATTTGCAAAACTGTCCGCAATATATTATTGCTCATTTCGCCATACAAAAACTAGGTGGAACCGTTGTGCCACTGAACCCAATGTTTAAAGAAAATGAATTGGCCTATTATTTCGAAGAAGCACCGATTGAAGGGATTATAGCAGGTGCTGAAATATACCCTCTGGTCAAAAAAGCGATGGAAAAGTCCCGCAACCTGAGCTTTATCGTGACTGCTAACTATCAAGATTTTCTCCCAGAACAGCCCGAATGGAAGTTTCCAGAAGAATTGCTTGTACCGAAACAAAACCTCACAGAAACAGATAATTTCACCACGATCCTTCAAACTGAAAATCCTTACGAACAGACTGAACAAGTAGATTTATGGAATGATATTGGGTTAATGGTCTTTACCTCCGGTACCACCGGACGCCCAAAAGGAGCTATGCTCACATTTGGTAATGCCCTTTTTAAATCCGCAGCCGCTGCCCATTCAAACGTTATGAAGGACGATGAAATTTTATTGGCAAGTGCTCCATTATGCCATATTGCTGGTATGTTGATGGGTTTAAATTCAACCATTTATTCGGGGAGGCCATGTGTGTTATTTACTCGTTTTGATCCGCTTGCAACGGTTGACGCCATAGAAAAGTACCGTGTTTCCTATTGGTATAGCATCGCGCCGATGAATTGGGCCATTTTACAAATTCCAGGCATTGCCGAAAGAGACTTGTCCAGTTTAACAACCAATCTGGCCACCAGCTTTGGAGTTCAGGTCACACAAGAGCTTTCAGACAAATGGAAAGCGGTTACGAAGGGCTGCCCGTTATTCGAGGCTTCCTATGGTTTAAGTGAAACTCATACATGTGACACGTTTATGCCAAAGGATAAAGTGAAGTTTGGTTCCTGTGGAATCCCTATTTTTGATACAGAAATTCGCATCCTTCATATCGAAACAGGTGAGGAAGTGCCTGCAGGCGAGCAGGGTGAAATTGTCGTGAAAAATCCGGGTGTGTTTAAGGGGTATTTAAACCGGCCGGAAGCAACAGCCGAAACGCTTAGGGACGGTTGGGTTCATACTGGTGATATCGGACGCCTTGACGAGGATGGATATTTGTATTTCATGGGACGAGTAAAAGAAATGATAAAAAGCTCAGGCTACAGTATTTTTCCAGAAGACGTCGAAGCACTTCTCAATTTACATCCGGCTATTCGCCAATCAGCCGTTATCGGCGTGCCTGATCCTGTAAAAGGAGAAGTTGTCAAAGCATTTGTCGTACTGCAGGATTCAAATAAGGAAGGCTTGACTCCTGACGCGATCATCTCATGGGCAAAAGAAAACATGGCTGCGTATAAATATCCACGTTATATAGAATTCATTGATCAGCTGCCGGCAACATCATCCGGAAAGGTATTGCGAAAATTATTAAAAGAAGAGTAGGAGATTATACAATGGAGTTATTACAAAAATTATCAAAGGATTTACAGGAAAGAAAAGAAGCGGCACTTTTAGGTGGCGGATGTGATAAAATCGCTGCCCAGCACGAACGGGGACTATTAACTGCACGCGAAAGAATTGAAAAATTTGCTGACGCCGGCAGCTTTATGGAGCTTGGCATGTTAAATACATCCGATGTAAAGGGAACCGAACATAAAAGCTATGGGGATGGGCTAATCATTGGTGTCGGTAAAGTGAATGGCCGGTCAGCCGTTATTCAGGCTGGGGACAAGACTGTTTTTGCCGGGACGGAAGGTGCTGTTCACATGCGAAAATCCAAAAGTATCCATGAGTTTGCAGTTAAAAACGGCCTCCCAATGTTTACACTGCACGAAGGCGGAGGATTGCGGATGCCGGATGGAATGGGTTCAGACGGGTTCAGCGATAAACTTTTCCCGCGTGAGATGCTGACAGTTCACCGCCAAGTACCGACGATGACGGCCATCTTGGGAGACAGTTTTGGCGGTCCTACTTGGACTGCTGTTTCTTCTGATTTCGTCACCCAGCTGCAAGGAACCTGTATGGCGATTGCCGGACCACGGATGCTTGAGCTCGCGAACGGGCAGAGAATGATACCGGAAGAATTAGGCGGGGTCGATATTCATAACCGCTTTACCGGACAAATTGATGATGATGGGGCAACGGAAGAAGAATGCTTTGACAGGATGAAAACCTTTTTTTCCTACATGCCGCAAAACAGCGGTGAACGCCCGCAAATGAGACAGACGAATGATGATCCTTACCGCTTGGTAGATGAGGTTTTCAATATACTGCCGCAGCAAAACAACCGCGTCTATGATATGAAAAAAATTATTGAAACGATTGTTGATGATGGCATCTTTTACGAATATCAACGGAAATTCGGCAAAGGCTTGATTACATCGTTTGCCCATTTGAACGGGCATGTAGTCGGAATTATCGCCAACCAGCCAAACCAATTTGCCGGAGCACCTGGCTCGCATGAGTGTCAAAAGGCCACTGAGTTTATTTGTCTTTGTGATTCCTATCATATCCCTCTGATTTTTCTGCACGATACCCCAGGTTTCCGTATCAGCAGCGAAGCAGAAAAAGCAAAAATGCCAACAAAAATTATGGTCTGGAATCAGGCGTTAGCTTTATCAACTGTACCGAAAATCTCTGTTGTCATCCGTAAAAGTATCGGTGCTGCATACGGGAATATGTGCGGTCCGGGCATGGGCGGTGATTTAGTGGTCGCGTGGCCTAGCGCGGAAATTAATTTTACCGGACCAGAAGTCGGGGTGAATGTCGTGTTTGGCCGCGAATTGGCCCGCTCTGAAAATCCAAGTGAGGAACGGAAAAAACTTTTGGAACTTTGGTCATTTGATAGTTCACCATATAAAGCGGCAGCGAAGCATTTGATTGACGATGTCATCCAGCCCAATGAAACAAGAAAATTCCTTTGCCAGTCACTTGAATACTTATTAACCTCAAAGCGTGAAAAAAGCGAGAGGCTGCTAGCGACTTGGCCGACAGGTATATAAACTTTTGGAACCTTTCCATCGTGGAAGGGTTCTTTTTTTTGCGTCCTAAATGGGCAATCTAATAAAAAATATTTTTAAAAAAATGTCCACCTGGGGTGAACATTCTTGTGGAAATGTGATAAAGTATAGTAAATGAATCCTTTTATAACAGGGTTTATATGGAATGTAAATGTACGCCTCAGGAGGACAATTGTATTTTTTAAAAATACATAAACATCGTTTTTTATCATAAAGGAGGATTTGATATGTCCAGTAAAAAGCTAGAGCATTTTTTAAATGAAAATCTTGAGGATTTAAAGGGAAAAGGCCTATATAACGTCATCGATCCGCTTGAAAGTCCAAATGGACCGGTGATTACGATTAACGGCAAGGAACTTGTCAATCTTTCTTCCAATAATTATTTAGGATTAGCAACCGATGAACGGTTGAAAAAAGCTGCTGCCGAAGCGCTTGAAAAATACGGAGTGGGAGCAGGAGCTGTTAGGACTATTAATGGAACTCTCAAGCTTCATCTAGAGCTGGAGGAAAAATTAGCTGAGTTTAAACATACAGAAGCAGCCATAGCTTATCAATCAGGTTTTAATTGTAACATGGCTGCTATTTCCGCTGTCATGGATCAAAACGATGCGATATTATCAGATGAACTTAACCACGCCTCTATAATTGACGGCTGCAGACTGTCCAGAGCTAAGATCATCCGTTTCAACCACTCTGATATGGATGATTTGCGCGCCAAAGCCAAAGAAGCAGTCGAGTCTGGTCATTATAACAAAGTAATGGTCATTACCGATGGTGTTTTTTCGATGGACGGGGATATCGCGTTGCTGCCAGAAATTGTTAAAATTGCTGAGGAATTTGACTTGATTACCTATGTAGACGATGCACATGGTTCAGGTGTACTCGGTGAAGGTGCAGGGACGGTCAAACATTTTGGACTCTCCGATAAGATCGATTTTCAAATTGGTACTCTATCAAAAGCAATCGGAGTTGTCGGTGGTTATGTTGCCGGAAAGCAAAACTTAATTGATTGGCTGAAGGTTCGCAGCCGTCCGTTCTTATTTTCCACTTCCCTAACACCTGCTGATGTGGCTGCAAGCAAACGTGCAATCGAGATTTTAATGGAAAGTACTGAGCTTAATAAAAAGCTCTGGGAAAACGGAAACTATTTGAAAAAAGGATTAAAGGACTTGGGCTTTAATATTGGAAACAGTGAAACGCCGATTACTCCATGTATCATTGGCGATGAAAAATTAACTCAGGATTTTAGCAGACGGTTAAATGAAGAAGGGGTTTATGCGAAGGCAATCGTATTCCCGACCGTTCCTCGCGGTACAGGACGGGTCCGCAATATGCCGACAGCTGCCCATACGAAAGAAATGCTTGATAAGGCCATCGCCATTTACGAAAAAGTCGGCAAGGAATTAGGAATTATTTAAAGATTTTACTGACAGAGGATGATATAGATGAAACGTATATTGATAACGGGTGCTTTAGGGCAAATTGGTTCAGAGCTAACCTTAAAGCTGAGAGATATTTACGGGGCTGACAATGTCATCGCCACCGATATTAAGAAAAACAACAGCGAAGCGGCATTAAGCGGTCCATTTGAGGTTGTTGATGTGACTGATGGGAAAACAATGGTGGAGACTGCGCGAAAATATAAGGTGGATACGGTCATGCATTTAGCGGCCCTATTGTCGGCCACTGCCGAAGCAAAACCAGTTTTCGCTTGGAACTTGAATATGGGCGGACTGTTAAATGCGCTAGAGACAGCTCGCGAAATGAATGCACAATTTTTCACCCCAAGCTCTATTGGTGCTTTTGGTCCATCAACACCGAAAGACAATACGCCACAGGATACGATTATGCGCCCTACCACGATGTATGGTGTCAATAAAGTAGCCGGTGAACTTTTGGCGGATTATTACTTTGAAAAATTCGGTGTTGACACACGCGGTTTGCGTTTCCCTGGATTGATTTCCTATGTGGCACTCCCTGGAGGCGGTACTACCGACTACGCTGTGGAAATTTATTATGAAGCAGTAAAAAATGGGCGCTATACATCATATATCGATAAAGGCACCTATATGGACATGATGTATATGCCGGATGCATTGAATGCCATCGTGGATTTAATGGAAGCGGATGGTTCTAAGTTGAAACACCGCAATTCCTTTAACGTGTCTGCGATGAGTTTCGACCCGGAAGAAATCGCGGCAAGCATCAGAAAATATATACCTGGTTTTAAAATAAACTATAATGTAGACCCAGCCCGTCAAAAAATTGCCGAAAGCTGGCCAAATTCTATCGACTCCAGCGCAGCTAAGCAAGAATGGGGCTTCAAATACGACTATGATTTAGACAAAATGACCAAAGATATGCTTGATAAATTAAGTCAAAAATTTCAATTAAAAATCCCAAGTTAAAGAAAAACAGCGAAGCTCTCAAAGCTTCGCTGTTATCTTTTCACATAGATTAATTTGTCATTTTTCTCGGTTACTCGTCCAATGATGGAGGCATCTGCCAATCCACGTGAATGTAAGCCATCTACATAAAGCTTTGCATCTTTTTCGTTAATTGAGACAAGCAAACCCCCAGAAGTAATCGCATCACATAAAACAAGCTGCTCTTCAGGAAGTATGTCCTCGTACACAACATCATCAGATATCCATTTATGATTAGACTTAGAGCCGCCAGGGACTACACCATTTTTCGCTAATTCGATGGCCCCTTCAAGAATTGGCACCTGGTTAAATGAAATTTCAAAGCTCACATCACTCCCTCGTGCCATTTCACTTCCGTGTCCTAACAGGCCAAAGCCGGTTACATCGGTAACAGCACTTGGAGTATATGGGAAGAGCTCTTCAGCAGCGGTTTTATTCAGCATTGCCATTGTTTCTGTCACGGCTTGTTCTTGCTCCGGAGTTACGGCACTTCTTTTAATCCCGGTTGTCAAAATTCCAACTCCAATTGGTTTTGTCAATATAAGGATATCTCCTGGCTTTGCACCGACATTTTTCCAAACTTTTTCCGGATGGACAATTCCTGTCACGGATAACCCAAATTTCGGTTCCTGATCATCGATGGAATGGCCGCCAACCGTGAGGGCCCCAGCTTCTTTAACTTTATCTGCAGCACCGCGTAAAATATCTGCAAGCATATCCGCTCCGAGTTTTTTTATAGGGTAGCCGACGATATTCAATACAGTCTTCGGTTCTCCACCCATCGCGTACACATCGCTTAATGAATTTGCGGCCGCAATCTGGCCGAACATATACGGGTCGTCCACAATTGGAGTAAAGTAGTCTACTGTTTGAATCAGCGCAATCGTATCTGTTAATTGATACACACCCGCATCATCGCTAGTTTCATTCCCGACAAGTAATTCGGGAACAGGGTCTTGTTTTGGTAAAAGACGCAAAACTTGCGTCAGGTCCTCTGGACCAATTTTACAGCCTCAACCAGCCTTAGTTGATAAAGAGGTTAGGCGAATCTTTTCCTGCTCACTCATTATGTACACCTCCCATTAAATAGTATACCTATTATACTAATTGGTGCAAAATATTTGCGGAGTAATAGTTGAAAAGATAAAATATTTCTACCATATACATAATGAAAAGCAGGAGGTCATCAATGAAAAACTTTCATGTAATTGTTGAATTTTGCATGCAGTGAAACTACGCACCAAAAGCCGCGAGTTTCGCGGAGGAACTAATCACGCATTTCCGGCGTGATATTTCAAAATTGGAATTGATTCCAGCCTCGGGAGGAATCTTTGAGGTTACCGTTAATGGGGAAAAAATCTACTCTAAAGATGAAATAGGGTTATTCCCAGATACAGAAGACATTATTAAAATCATGGAGTCAAAATAACCAAAACCCTCACATTCAACTGTGAGGGTTTTAAATTGCCGGTAATTTTATTATGTAAACTGTGTAATAAAAAAGTAAATCAAGGCAGCGTAATATACCGATTTTTTCCTGAACCATTATTTATTTTTGATATAAAGATCTCTAAAACATTATTTTGAAAGGAAGCGTTTATACAATGATTAATTATAGAGAAAGGAAAGTCAATTGTGCGGGTCTTTTTTGGATGTCGTGATGGGAATGTGTAAGAATGTTTTTGCGCTGTAATGACAAGCTGTGTATTATCAGTTTTCACTTTAATCTCCGAACTGACATATTCATCTAATGATGCCTCAACAATCCAATCTGTTTCGGTTTCGTATATATCAATTCTGAATTGATATAAATCGCAATGGGTTGTAGATGGGTCCAAAAAATAATTTGTTAACCATTTTTCCATTTTCTCAAAATCTACAACAGAATTTCGAGGCAGGTTTTTCTTTTTCAAAATATTATTCCTCCTTACACGTTTCATTTTATTCAAGGAGCCGAAAAATGTTAAAAATGCTATAATAGGACAAAAGAAGGATTTTAAGGAGATATTTATTGCATGAAAGAAACCTTGCGGAGCATTCCACCTGTACATGAGCTTCAACATCACCCACAGTTTAAAGTGTTGATTGAACAAAATCAGCTTGATGCAGCAGCCCTGACTAGTCTTCTAAAAGACATTCTGGATGAGACTAGACAAGCTATCATCCGCCAACAGTGGCTAGGGCCATTGCCTGGAACGGAATCGTTTATTGATGAAATTTTTCAACAGCTGCAATATAAAATTAAAAAACAGCTTTCCTATACATTAGAAAAAGTTATTAATGCAACAGGCACGATTTTACATACCAACCTTGGCAGGGCTAGGTTAAGCAATGCCGCTATTCAACATGTAGTGGAAGTAGCTCAAAACTATTCCAATCTTGAATATAAGTTAAATGAAGGGGAACGTGGTTCTCGCCATAGTCATGTTGAAGCCTTGATTAAAGAGATTACTGGGGCCGAAGCAGCGATGGTCGTGAATAATAATGCTGCTGCTGTTTACCTCGTCTTAAGAGCCTTGGCCAAAAATAAAGAGGTCATTGTTTCAAGAGGACAGCTTGTTGAAATCGGCGGATCGTTTCGAATTTCTTCGATCATGGAGGAGAGCGGTGCGACATTAATCGAAGTTGGGACAACCAATAAAACTCATCTTTATGATTATGAAAATGCGGTGACACCCGACACGGCTATCATCATGAAAGTTCACACCAGCAATTTTAAGGTAATTGGTTTTACAAAATCGGTTGATTCAGAGGAATTAATTCAGCTTACAAAAACCCGTGAAGATGTTCTTTTCTATGAGGATTTAGGGAGCGGTGCGTTATTTGACCTTAGAAACCATGGAATTGGGGACGAGCCGGTAGTCAAAGAAGTAATCGGAATGGGTGCGGATGTTGTCACATTTAGCGGGGACAAGCTGTTAGGAGGCCCGCAGGCAGGAATTATTGCTGGGAAAAAGGCAATTATTGACCGATTGAAAAAACACCAGCTTGCACGAGTGGTGCGGGTAGATAAAATGACACTTGCGGCGCTTGAGGGTACATTATTAGATTATGCCCGTGGTGAAAAGACAATGAAAAATATTCCGGTCATCCGTGATTTATTAATGTCTGTCAATGAATTAGACGAAAGGGCAGCAAACTTTGTTACAAATTTGTTACAAAGGACAACTGCTTTTCAGGCAAATATTTTTCAAGCTACAAGTCAGGTCGGAGGAGGCACTATGCCGGATGTGGAATTGCCTGCAAGGGTTATCGCCTTAAGGCATGAATCCTTAACGGCCGAGCAGCTTGGCAGGAAGTTAAGAACGGAGTCTAAGCCTGCTATCATTGGCAGAATTCAAAAGGATGAATTTTTAATTGATTTGCGGACTGTTACTAAGGAGGAAGAGGAGCAGCTCCTAGATACATTGTTACATATTTAAGAAAAACGAAAGCATCGTTTCAGTGAATTCTGAATCGATGCTTTTTTCGATTTAGCTAATCGTTAAATTACATATCATGGCTTGAATTATGTTTTTGACGTGTATGGTTGCGATTTTTCACTTTTTTTGACCCGCTTAAAGGCTCCGGCTGGCCGGATTGTTTTGGGGCATTTCTGCGCATATCTGTCCCGTCATTTTTGTTGGTCATCATTATCCCTCCTCATCAGTTAGGATGCGGTCAATCATTCTTTTTATGTGCTGAATATTTTTTTTCGTTCTGTACAATTTAATGGGTAAACAATTTAAGGGGGAATCCTAAAGATGCAAAGAAATCCTTATAACAAGAATAAACAGGAAGCTTTTCAAGCTGCTCAGCAGGGGTTTGAGAATGCACAGGGACTTTTCGAAACGATTGTCAGCGACAGTGCCAGCTATGGACATCAATTAAAGCACTTAAAAAACGAAGTGAATGAGGCTTACCAGCAAATTGAGAATGCGCTCGAAGTGGCTTCTGAAACACAAAGGGAACAGCTTGAGAGATTCCAGCAGGATCTAAAACAAATTGTAACTGAGGTAAATGATTTTCAATAATAAGAAAAAGCGGGAATCCCGTCCCGCTTTTTCAATCCATTTCAAGCAATGAAAACATCTTTATTGATTCTTTTTACGTTTTTTATTGTTTCGTCTTTCCATTTCTGTAAGGGGTTCATTGGCCATCTCTTCATTATAGCCTGCACCCATACCTTGCGCACCAGCTGCATTCATTCCTGGTATGACATGCTTCGCCTTTCTTTTTGCCATTAACCTTCACCTCCTGTTAAAATTACTATCTCCATTCGGACGAAAATAATGACAAATAAAAGTTTTTTTGCCATAATGTAAGAGGGAATCCTTCGGATGGCAAAACAAAATTTTACATAGGTAATGATAGTTTTTTCAAAATATTCCGAACAAATTACATAAAAAACCATAAGAAAAACTTATCAATCACAATAACTTTCTTGTTATTTACTTATGTAATCGGTTGTATTAAGATTATTTTTGTGAGAAAAGTAAAAGCCGGATGGGGATTTTTCAACTTTTCGATTTTTGTATTTTTATGACGTATAAGGGGGTTACTACCATGGCGAAAAATGATGTGTTTAACGCACGATCTTCCTTTGACGTAAACGGCAAAACTTATCATTATTACCGTCTAAACGCTTTGGAAGAAGCAGGCATTGGCAACGTGTCCAAATTGCCTTATTCCGTAAAAGTATTACTTGAATCCGTGCTCCGCCAATATGATGGCCGTGTTATTACAAAAGAGCATGTTGAAAATCTTGCAAAATGGGGAACAGATGAACTTAAAGAGGTAGATGTACCTTTCAAGCCTTCCCGTGTAATCCTTCAGGACTTCACTGGTGTTCCTGCAGTCGTTGACCTTGCTTCCTTAAGAAAAGCAATGGCAGACCTTGGCGGCGACCCAGATAAAATCAATCCTGAAAAAACTGTTGACCTTGTTATCGACCATTCTGTACAGGTTGATGCATATGGTAACGAAAATGCATTAAAAGTTAACATGGATTTAGAATTTGAACGTAATGCTGAGCGTTACCAGTTCTTAAGCTGGGCACAAAAAGCATTCAATAACTACCGCGCAGTTCCTCCTGCAACTGGTATCGTTCACCAAGTTAACCTTGAGTACTTGGCTGATGTTGTACATGTTGCTGAAGTTGACGGCGAACTTGAAGCCTATCCAGATACACTTGTAGGTACTGACTCTCATACAACAATGATCAATGGTCTTGGCGTTCTTGGCTGGGGCGTTGGCGGTATCGAAGCAGAAGCAGGCATGCTTGGACAGCCTTCATACTTCCCAGTACCAGAGGTTGTAGGGGTTAAATTAACTGGTGAACTACCAAACGGTGCTACTGCTACTGACCTTGCATTAAAAGTAACACAAGTTCTTCGTAAGCATGGCGTAGTTGGCAAATTTGTTGAATTCTACGGACCAGGCGTTCCTTCATTACCGCTTGCTGACCGTGCGACAGTTGCGAACATGGCTCCTGAATACGGTGCAACTTGCGGATTCTTCGCAATCGATGAAGAATCACTTGGATATATGCGCTTAACAGGCCGCGATGAAGAAGCAATTAAAGTTGTTGAGGCATATTGCAAAGCTAACGGCTTATTCTTCTCACCAGCTGATGAGCCAGTTTATACTGACGTAGTCGAAATTAACCTTGCTGAAATCGAAGCAAATCTTTCTGGTCCTAAGCGTCCGCAGGATTTGATTCCACTTTCACAAATGAAGGAAGAATTCGTGAAAGCTGTTTCTGCTCCTCAAGGCAATCAAGGCTTCGGCTTAGGTTCTGATGAGCTTGAAAAGTCTGCAACCGTTAAATTTAACAACGGTGACGAAGCAGAAATCAAAACAGGTGCTGTTGCGATTGCTTCTATCACAAGCTGTACAAACACCTCTAACCCATATGTTCTAGTGGGTGCAGGTCTTGTTGCGAAGAAAGCTGTAGAACTTGGAATGGAAGTTCCTAAGTTTGTAAAAACTTCTTTGGCACCAGGATCTAAGGTTGTAACTGGTTACCTTCGTGATTCCGGCTTACTTCCATACCTTGAGCAAATCGGCTTTAACCTTGTTGGTTACGGCTGTACAACATGTATCGGTAACTCCGGTCCATTAAAAGAAGAAATCGAAAAAACAATCGCGGAAAATGACCTATTAGTTACTTCTGTTCTTTCCGGTAACCGTAACTTCGAAGGACGTATCCATCCACTTGTAAAAGCTAACTACCTAGCATCACCACCGCTAGTTGTTACTTATGCATTAGCTGGAACAGTTAACGTTGACTTTGAAAAAGATCCTATCGGAAAAGACAAAAACGGCAACGACGTCTTCTTCAAGGATATCTGGCCAACTACTGCTGAAGTAAATGAAGTAGTAAAACAAACTGTTACACCTGAACTGTTCCGTAGAGAATACGAGAACGTGTTTGGCGACAACGAGCGCTGGAATGAAATCAAGACAAGCAACGAGCCATTATATACTTGGGATGAGGATTCTACTTACATTGCAAATCCTCCATTCTTTGAAGGTCTATCTAAAGATCCTGGTGAAGTTGAGCCATTAACTGGACTTCGTATTGTTGGTAAGTTCGGTGACTCTGTAACAACTGACCATATTTCACCTGCAGGAGCGATCGGCAAAAATACTCCAGCTGGTAAATATTTATTGGAAAAAGGCGTTCAGCCACGTGACTTCAACTCTTACGGCTCCCGCCGTGGTAACCACGAAGTTATGATGCGCGGTACGTTCGCAAACATCCGTATCCGTAACCAAATCGCACCGGGCACAGAAGGCGGCTTCACAACTTACTGGCCAACAGGCGAAGTTATGTCCATTTACGATGCTTGCATGAAGTACAAAGAAGAAGGCACTGGCTTAATGGTTCTTGCTGGAAAAGACTACGGAATGGGATCTTCCCGTGACTGGGCTGCAAAAGGTACAAACCTATTAGGCATCAAAACTGTTCTTGCTGAAAGCTTTGAACGTATCCACCGTTCAAACCTTGTATTAATGGGCGTTCTTCCACTTCAATTCAAAGAAGGCGACAACGCAGAATCACTTGGTTTAACTGGCAAGGAAACATTTGAAGTTCAAGTTGGTGAGAACGTAAAACCTCGTGACCTTGTAAAAGTTACTGCTACTGCTGAAGATGGCAGCAAGAAGGAATTTGAAGTAGTTGTACGTTTTGACTCTGAAGTTGAAATCGACTACTACCGTCACGGTGGAATCCTGCAAATGGTTCTTCGTGAAAGATTACAAGGCTAATCCTTGAATGGTAAAACACCATGCGTGAATGCGCATGGTGTTTTTTGCGTTTTCTTATATTTGTCCAAGCACCTCACTTTTTAGCACCATATAATATCACATAAACCTATCGTGTTTTTACGAATATCATAAAGAGGAGTGGGTAATATGGCATGTGGTTGTGGCAAGTCATCTAAACAAGTAAGACCCAATAATGTAAATTATTATTCGCCAAATCGAAGAAATGTTTATAGAAGGCAACCAGATAATTTGAATAAACAAGAAGGTCAAAATCAAGTACAACAAGATAATAACAAAAATCAGAAGTAATCCATAAATCCTCATTTTGAATTTTGTTGACAATTTTGCTTATACTTGCTTAAAATTGGATTAATCAATCGTAAAGGAATGAACAAAGGACCGATGAAGTTTTAATCTTATTTTTCAGAACATGATTCGAATAAACGAAAAATGTTTGAACCTGAAGAATGGGATAAGTCTGTCCTTTTTTATGTCCTGATTATAAGCTGCTAATAACCTTCACATAGGTTTATTTTGTGTTGCTTTAATAAGACATTTCACTCTCTTCAGGTTCATGGAGGGAGTTTTTTTATGAACAAAAATTATGTTATTTTAAGTGTAAAAGGATTAGAAAAGAGTTTTCACTTACGAAGAATTATAGATAATATTCAGTTTGAAATAAAATTTGGCGATAGAATAGGTCTTGTTGGATACAACGGCAGCGGCAAAACGACATTGGCCAATCTCATCTTGGGGAAGGAAGAGCCGGATCGGGGCCACATAGAAAAATCACCTGATCTGAAAATCGGCTACCTTTCTCAATCAATTGATTATGAAGTGAATGATTTTCAGGAATCCTTAAAAATACGTGAGGTTTTTCAGCTCGCCAGCGAGTTAGGATTGAAAAAGGTTCAAAATTGGCAGGATGAAAGGCTGGAGCATTTAAGCGGCGGCGAAAAGTTAAAACTTGTTCTTTCAAGTATATGGGCTTCTAAACCGGACCTGTTAATTTTGGATGAACCGACAAACCACCTAGACTTTAAAGGTGTTAATTGGTTAATTTCTGAAATAGAAAAATTCCCGGGTTCTGTTTTGATAATCTCACATGACCGCCACTTTCTTGACCAAACTGTTAACCGGGTTTTTGAGTTGGAGGCTGGAAAGCTTCAGTTTTACCAAGGTAATTATAGTGAATACCGTAAGGAGAAGGAGCGTAAAAGAGCGAACCAACAGCATCAGTACGAAGTGCAGCAGCGCCAGATTGAGCGGGTAGAAGAGCAAATGGACCAATTAAAATCCTGGTCTGATAAAGCGCATAGAACCTCCACAAAAGAGGAAGGTTTTAAGGAATATCACCGGGTCAAAGCAAAGAAGCGTGACGCACAAATAAAGTCAAAAATGAAACGCCTGCAGAGTGAACTGGGCAAAAACAGGGTAGATAAACCTCTGGAAGAAACAAAGGTTCAATTTGAGTTTGACAGCTACGGAAAAAGAGGGAAGCGTATCATTGAGGCAAAAAAACTGTCTATGGCTTTTGATGGCAGATACCTTTTCCGAAGTTCCCAATTTTACATTAATTATGGAGAGCGGATTGGACTCCTTGGAAAAAATGGCTGCGGGAAAACAACGTTAATAAAAATTTTTATGGGATTGGTTTCACTGACCGACGGAGAATTGTGGAAGAGCGATTCGTTAAGAATTACTTACTTAAGCCAGGATGTTGCTGATTTACCTGTTGAAAAAACAGCAATCGAAGCATTGGGATTAACAGACCGGGATCACATTTTTAAAGCAAGAACTATGCTTGCCAACCTGGGGCTTAAGGAACAATTCATTACAAAACCTATTGGCACGTTAAGTCTTGGTGAACGGATCAGGGTTAAGCTTGTTGACATGCTATTGAAAGACTACGATGTCTTAATTCTGGATGAGCCGACTAATCATTTGGATTTGCCCAGTAGAGAACAGCTTGAAAAAACATTGTCTGAGTTTACTGGGACAATTATCACAGTTTCTCATGATTATTATTTTTTAAATAAACTTTGTGACCGGCTTTTGGTGTTTGATAATCAGCAAATAAAGCGATTTGAAATGGGACCGGAGGAGTTTTTTAATAAAAAGAATAAAAAAGATGAAGGGGACCAAAAAGAAACCCTAATGGTGATTGAAAACAAAATTGCTGCAGTACTAGGGGAGTTGGCACTTATTAACCGTCAAGATCCAAAGTACCCTCTATTAGATAAAGAATTTAATGAATTGTTAAAACAGAAAAGGAATCTGATTGGGTAACGGCCTCAGGGCTTTTCCCTTAACTGTCACAAAATCGCAATATGTATGCTTTGTTTCAACTGAGTTTATAGTGTAAAATCAGGGTAATTGGATTATGAAAAAAGGAGAGAATCGGGATGATGAAGAAAGTCATTGCTGCCGTGTTATTGATTTCGTTATTAACGGTAGCAATCGTCCAAGCAGTAAATAAAAAGGCAGAGAAACCCGAAACTGCAAACCCAACTGCAGCTGCTCAAAGCGGCCCGTCAATTGGCGCCAAAGCACCTGATTTTGAACTAAAAACATTGACTGGAGAAACCGTCAAGCTATCTGATTTAAAAGGTAAAAAAGTCATGCTGAACTTTTGGGCGACTTGGTGTCCGCCATGTAAAGCAGAGATGCCTGATATGGAACAGCTTCATAATGAAGCAGGTGACGATATAACTATCCTAGCAGTAAATATCGACCCGCAATTGGATGTTCAAGGATTTGTGAATGAATATAAAATAACGTTCCCAATCCTGCTTGACGCTGAGGATGCAGTAAATGAAAAGTATCAAGTCCTATCAATTCCATCAACATATTTTATTGATAGCAAAGGAGTCATTCAAAATAAATTCGTTGGTTCCATGAAGCTTGAGGAAATGAAGGAATTTACAAGCAAGTTAAAATAAACGTTGGATTAACTATCCAGCGTTTTTTTTTTGCTAATAAGAAAGTATAAACTTTCTGTCGAAAGCTTTATACTTTCTTAACGCATAAGTGCAACTAGGCCTCTGTCTTCGCCCTTAGGGGCTCGCCAATCGGCAAGTTTTCTTTATAAAAAAAATAAAGAATTAAATTTTCAAAAAGTTGTAATAATTTAAACCGTTATTGGTGATAATAACTGTTAGAATAGGACATAAGGAAGGTGATACAAATGAGAAAGCCAAGAAAACGTTCTTTTGCAGAACTAGTATCTGAAAATAAATCACAACTTTTAAAAGACCGTGCTGCAATGGAAAAAATTGAACAGCGCATTGAAGCAAAGCGCCTCGGTAAAGCTGAGTAATTAAAAAAGTTTACCATTCATTCATCTGTCCCCTTTGGACAAAATGTTAGTAAGGGGGGATTAGAATGGGTAAAGGTTATCAAACAAAACGCTTCCGTCCTACGCATGTGGGGACGCAGCCAAGACGTTCAACTGCTAATAAGGGTAATCAAATGGGCGATACATCCGGCCAACACGCCCAGGTTATGCAAACTAAAGGCGAGTAAATATAGAAAAACCAAGACCCGTGTGCAATTGCACTGGGTCTTTTTATTTTGTTAATGAAATTTTTTCTGTGATATTTTTTAGCCATCGATACAAACTATATCTGTAACATGAACAATTATTTAGGAGGAGTTTATATGCCTTATAACAACAAACCAAACCCAGATGATCGCAGTGATAATGTTGAGAAACTGCAAAACATGATCGAAAATACGATTCAAAATATGGAAGCAGCTGAAGAATCAATGGAACTTACGGACAGCGATACACAGCGCCGGCAAATTGAAGAAAAAAATCAGCGCAGACAAGAAAGCATCGAATCTTTCCGTTCAGAAATTAAGGATGAGGCTAAAAACAATCAGGGATAAAAAAGCAAAGGACCAGTTCATCAAGGACGGTCCTTTTTTGATTCGCAAATTTTATGTTATCAAGCCCGATATGTTAAGATAGAAGGGAATTTCTTATGAAGAGTTGATCCTATTGAAACATGAAATGAACCAAATAAAGAATTGGAAAATGGAACTTCAGCAAAACGGAACCATCAAGGATGAAGGGCCAATTATTGCTGCTTTGGAAAAAGAAAGAAATCCTTTAATCTTATCGGACCTATTAACCACAGCGGCATTATCAAGACTTGGACGTAATAACCAGGACAGCTTAGCCGTCCCATTGCTTAAAAAAGCTCTCCAGTTGGATCCTGATAATAAAAAGGCAATGGAATATCTTTTTCAAGCTGACTGGATAAAAATGAAGGATATCATCGCTCCACTCATATTTCCACCAATAAGGGAGACCGATAACCGAACTGCAAAGAAGAAAATTGCAGAGGAATACATAGAAATATGTAAAAGCTTTTTAGCCGAAGCAGAGGATGCACTGCACGATCTTGAATCAAAGTCTGGAACTCCTTCACGGATGGATCAGACTGAACCTTATCACCAGCTATATGTATTATTATCCTCGGCAATTGGAGAAACCGCCCAATTATTAAAGGCTGCCGAAGAATATGATCAATCGATTACTGGTGTTTTCCATACCTCCGTCTACTATGAGGATTTAAAAAATCATTTAGCCAACCTCGAAAAAATCAAAGTGAAATGGCAGGAGCTATTTATTGAAAGTAATCCTGAAAGCCAGTCTGAAAAAAAGGCGTTGGAACAGCTGAATGATATGGTTGGTATGGCCACGGTTAAAAAAAGAGTAAATGATTTCTATCAAGTATTAAAATACCAAAAACAGCGCAAAGAGCTTGGCTTTAAAATAAAGGATGAATTCAGCCTAAATATGATTTTAACGGGGAATCCGGGTACTGGAAAAACAACGGTTGCTCGGCTGCTTGCCAAAATCTATCATGAACTGGGCGTCCTCCCACAGGAAAAAGTGGTTGAGACCAACCGCTCGCAGCTTGTCGGATCCTTTGTCGGCCAAACTGAAGAAAACGTCCGAGCTGCAGTGGAAAGGGCAAAAGACGGAGTGTTATTTATTGACGAAGCCTATAGTCTGAAGCGGGAAGGCCAGAGTGGAAATGATTATGGACAAGCAGCCATCGACACTTTGGTTGCCTTGATGACAAGTGAGGAGTACGGCGGGAAATTTGCGGTAATATTAGCAGGATATACTGAAGAAATGCGCAGCTTTTTAGAGGCTAATATGGGACTTCGCAGCCGTTTCCCGCAATCTAATATGATTCATTTACCTAATTATTCAAATGAAGAGTTGATCCAAATCGCCGAAATGGCGGCTGCTGATAATGACTATTTGCTAACAGACGAAGCAAAAGTGGAAATCAAACATCGTCTTGATCGCGAGCGGGTGGACGAATCATTCGGAAATGCTAGAGCAGCTCGTAATATCGTGTTGGATGCCATTTTTAAAAAAGGATCAGAAAACATGAGCGAAGATGAAATTTTGAAATTTATCCTTTTAACAAAGGAAGATTTTCTTTTAGAACAGCCTGAGAGGAAAGAGTCCCCGCAGGATCAGCTTGATGCTTTAATAGGTCTTGGGCCATTAAAAGAAGAAATTCGTTCATTAGTTACATTTGTGAAAATGCAGCAATACCGCCGCAACAATGGTCTCCCGACCGTACCCATACAATTGCATTCCGTTTTTACCGGCAATCCAGGAACAGGAAAAACTACTGTAGCAAAAATCTATGCTGAGTTACTAAAGGAATGCGGTTTTTTAAAAAGAGGTCACTTAATTGTCACGAGTAGAGCGGATTTTGTGGCAGGATATGTAGGGCAAACGGCCGGTAAGTCCAAGAAGAAAATTAGGGAGGCTCTTGGCGGTGTTCTGTTCATTGATGAAGCCTATGCCCTCCTTGGGTCTACAGCAGGAGATTTTGGAAAAGAAGTAATCGATACGCTTGTTGATGAAATGACCAAGCATAATGATAATCTGGTTGTCATTTTAGCGGGTTATCCCGTTGAAATGAATGAATTATTGGAAAGCAACCCGGGGCTCCGTTCAAGGTTTAAAAAGTTTTTCTTTTTCCCTGATTATTCACCAGAGGAACTGCTGGAGATTATCGTTTCCTATGCTGGAAGTTATCAATACGAACTTACAGAAAGAGCTAAAGATATGCTTATACAGTCTATTGCGAAGGAAGCTTTCAAAGGAAACGGACGAATGGCAGCGAACCTGGTTGATGAAATGATTCAGGCCCAGGCCAAAAGATTAATCAATATAGAACACAGCGAAAATCTATTGGAAAAAGCACAGCTGCTTGAAGTGGAGGATGCAGAGGCGGCGCTTAAAAAGATAATGTAAAAGATACGATGAAGGGGACGAGAAAGAAATGGAAAACTATTTTATTTCTAAAAGGGAAATACATCTGTACTATGCGGACACAGATATGATGGGCGTAATTTATCACGCCAATTATCTGAAGTTCTTTGAATTGGGACGGACAGCGTTAATTGAAGACCTTGGCTACAACTATTTATCGATGGAGGAAGCCGGTTATTATGCGCCGGTTTACGATATTCAAATCACCTACAAAAAACCATTACGGTACGGCGATCAAGCATTCGTAAAAACCTGGGTCGCCCATAACGATGGAATTAAGACGATTTACGGCTATACAATCATAAATGGAAATGAGGAAGTATGCGCTGAAGGTACTTCGACCCACATTATTGTGAAAAAAGAAAATTTCCGGCCGACATCATTTAAAAAAGCATTTCCGGAATGGCACTTGAAATATGAGGAAATAAAGAAACGGGACTAATCACAGACCCAGGAGGTAATCAGGTTGGCGTTTGGCATTAAAAAACGGGACATTGATGAATGGAAAAGAAAAATTGATTCTGGAGAAATCGCCTTTCTTACTCATTATTGGCTTGACGACCGCTTCCCCGGCTATAAAACTGTCACAAAGGTCGGCTGCGAGGATTTGGATAAGCTGGCTGCCTGGGGCCAAAGATATGGGTTAAAGAAGGAATGGATCCATCACCGCAAGGACGGCTATTCTCATTTTGATTTAATCGGCCCTCGACAAAAAGATATTTTAATACAAGAGGGACAGTTAGAACATATTTGGGAATATAAAGAAAAAGGCTCACTTGAATAATAAGTGAGCCTTTTTCTTTCGCTAATAAGTATAAATTCAACTACGCCTCTTTCTTCGTCCTAAGGGACTCGCTAATCGGCGAGTTTTCATTTATATAGGAAGCACCATCAACCCGCTGATCAGCAGGAGAGCGATTATCGATGCATGAATGAAGATGGAAGGATAGATACTTTTTGTTTTTACAGTAATAATAGCAAAAAGGAATCCGATTAAAATAAACAGGATGGTTAATGTGAAGGTTTGGCTAAATAATGAAGTGTTGAAGCCAAAGGCGATGCTTGTCATGATGACCCCTATTTTATTGCCTGCAGTGAGTCTAAAATGGGGAAGGAGAAGCCCTCTCCACAACACTTCCTGCAATACAGCATAGGTAATCGAGAACAATAGAATATATAAAAAGGACTGCCCATTGACGGACATTTGGTTCATATATAAAAGGGTGGGAAAGCTTAATAAAATAATGATAGAAAGTATTATATAAAAAACTTGGGCGGATGAAGAAATAGAAGGCCTCCCAAAGTAGATGGACATTTTTCGCTTAAATTTAATTAAAACATAGTGAATCATGAAAATTGGGATTAGCAATAAAAGTTGATTAAACATCACAAAAGAAAATGCAGAAAATCGAAATCGTTCAAGGAACTGACTAGCGTAACCGACCATCAGATTTCCAAGAAAAAACGTTATCAGGACCCACGTGAAAACTCTGCTTTCTTCCTTCAAAAAGGCAATGAACAGCAACAATACAATCATGCAAGCAAAAAATGGAGTAAATATGCCTCTTGTGTAAAGAAAAGTCATGATCATAAATATAAAGCCTAAAATGATGCCAATGACATTTTTTTTCAGCACCATAAATCCCCCCATACGCCTTTTACTCAAACAAAAAGGCCCCGACCTATCGGAGCCATTGTACCATATGCTGCTGGATTTCTTGATATTTTTGCTCAGCTTTCGAAAGGCCAAACGTCCCGGCTGACTCAAGCGGCACTACACGATAATCTCGATTCGGATTCCTCGTTACAAATGTAGGATAAAATTTAGGATTTGAAAGTACAAGTGTACTTCCTTGATCCGTCGTCTGCTTGGTAACCTCAACTTCGGCCATTCCGCCAATATCTTTATAATCACCGTACTGAGCGGAAATGAAATTGCCTAAAGAGTAAACTACAAAGGTTTTTCTGCCGTCTGGATTATTAATCCATTCCATCGGCTGAAGAACATGCGGGTGGGAGCCAAAGATGATATCAGCCCCTTCTCCTGCCAGAAAGCGGGCCAGATCTTTTTGGTCAGTGGTCGGGATTCGCTGGTATTCATTACCCCAATGAATACTTACAACTACCACATCTGCATTGTCTTTGGCACGATGAATTTCTTCTTGCATATGATCGCGGTTAATCAGGTTGACTAGAAAGTCTTTTCCTTTTGGTACAGGAATTCCGTTGGTTCCATATGTATAGGAAAGAAAGGCGAGCTTAATCCCGTTTTTCTCAATAATTCTCAATGTTTCCCTATCCTTTTCATCGACAAAGCTGCCGACATAGGGGAGACCAATCGCATTTAGATAAGCCGCTTCCGACTGAATCCCGCGTTCGCCCTTGTCCAATGAATGATTGTTTGCATTGGAGACAATATCAACACCGTTCATAGCTAACGCATCAGCAACTGAGTGTGGACTATTAAAGGTCGGATAACTGGAAAGTCCAAGTTCTGTGCCGCCAAGAATGCTTTCCTGATTGGCGGTAAGTACATCGGGTTTTTCTAAAAGCGCTTTCACATTTTCAAACATTGGATCGAAATTATAGCTCGCCCCGTTAAAGGCATCCTGATATACAGGGCTATGAATTAGAATATCTCCTATGGCACCAACGGTTATTTTTTGAGACAACGAATGCTGGAGGTTTTCCATGGGCCGGGACTTGTGAATTGTTGTTGCGTAAACTTTTGCGGTATGATTAGATTGGCTTTGTTGTTTAATCAGGAGGACAGTAGCAAGGAGAGAACAGCCAATAATAATCAACAAGGACGGAATAATGGATTTTTTTTTCATCAATTCTTCTCCTATTATTATTTTGGTTTAATTGTTCTGTGTATCTTTTTATTCTTTGATAATACTATAAATTATTATCTGGCAAATTAAAACATATTTTGACAACATTTTTTTTAACGAGGATGTGATTACAATGTTTAAAGTAACGGAAGCGGCGTACCGAGTATTAATTAAAACCGTTAATAACGAGAAGAAAACGGTGGATGAGGAACTTTATCTGCGTTTAAGTATGGGGATTGGCTGAGGGGGGCCAAAGTTAAATCTGTCTCTGGAGGAGCGGAAAATTAAAGGAGACCTCACCTTTGAGTTTGAGGATTTAATTATAATCATTCATGAAAAGGATTTTGTGTATTTTGACCATACAAAGCTAGATTATGTTGAAGATGTAATGGGCAATAAAAAATTTCAATTGTTAAAGGTATAATTGAAAACTCGCCGATTGGCGAGTCCGATAGGACGGTTCATGAGGCGTAGTTGAAATTATGCATTAAGAAAAAAAGGCGGGGCCCTTTAAACGGGCTCCGCTGTCTTATTTAATCTTCCATTTCCTCAAAAAACTCGATTAATTCTTCAAAATTTCTTGTGACCTTGACGGGAGAATCTTCATTCGTTTCACCGGATAAAAATTCAATTATAAACTCGTTTACGTCATTGCTATCGGAAACAACACTAGTGTAAATATAGTCCTGGGCAGTTTTTTCCATCTTGTTTCCCTCCAGTCAGTAAGCTATCTTCCTATTTTTATTTTACTTTATAAAATTACTTACTGAATGGAAGGAATATGAAATTTATATGAAAATTTAAAAGGAACCAATGAGGTTCCTTTACAGCCATTTTATTTTCGGTTCTGTCTTATTCACGATTCTACGAATATTAGCACGGTGCCGGTAAATGACGAATGATGCCAACAGGGTGATTACAATAAGTAAAGGAATGTCCCATTTTTGTACGAACCCCATGGTAATGACATATATAATACCGATAATTCCAGCGATCATTGATGATAAAGAAACATATTTGCTAATGTAAAGACTTATAAAGAAAGCTGCTACCAGAGTCACGAACAAGATTGGGGCACTGAACAAAATGACGCCGCCAGATGTAGCAACCGCTTTACCACCCCGGAACCCCGCAAAGATGGGGTATGTATGTCCAATAACAGCCAGTACTCCTGGAATCAGTGGGTTCATATCAACATGAATTAGATAGGGCAGTGCTGCTGCTAGGGTCCCTTTTAAAATGTCAGCAATGGTAACGGCTAATCCCGCTTTCACTCCAAGTGTTCGAAATGTATTGGTTCCCCCTAAATTGCCACTGCCATGCTGGCGAATATCGGTTTTATAAAAAACTTTCCCGACAATTAAGCCAGAGGGGATGGAGCCGAGCAGGTAAGCAAGGATTAGAACAACGATAATTTGAATCATTAACTATTTCTCCTCCAAAAAAAGAATCCAGTTCTTCTATTTTACCATGTTATTTTGAAAAAACACTATCTCTTAAATAGTTTATGAGTCAAAACTCCTATAAAAATGTCTTCCCATATCATATGTCATACCGTACGATAGTATCTGGGGAGGAACAATATTTATGGCTCGAATAGAATATCAAAAAAGTAAGCCAATTTCACCAAAATGGCTGCATGGAGGATTGGCAGGAAGCATTTTCCTGATTATTTCCTCGGTTTTTTTATTTTTCTATCCTTTTGCATCAGAAGAGAAAAAGGTCTATTTTAACGGAAGCAGCCCTATTTTATTTAAAGGGGCACAGCAAGGCAATGCTTTAATTGAAGGGAACAATATCTATGTTCCATACCATTTTTTAAAAGAAAGTTTGGACCACTCCATCACCTACGATGAAAAATCGAAATCCGTCATTATTACCACTAAAGATAAAGTTGTGCAAATGCCGACCGATTCGTTAACGTATTTTGTCAACGAAAGGCCTGTTTCTTTACAGCTTTCGCCTATCAAATCGATGAACGGTGATATCTATCTGGCTCTTGACTCCATTCTTGCTTTTTACCCGATTCAGTATCATAGGCTTCCACAAACCGGTGCCATTTGGATTCAACAAGACGGGGAAACATATCAAACTGGAAGAATTATAGGTAAAGATATCAGTGGGGAAAAGCTTAGGCTTCGGACAAAAGCTTCGTGGCAATCCCCTTATACTGCAGAAATGAACAAAAAGGAAGCTGTTTCAATCGAGGGAGAAAAGGAAGATTTTTATCTTGTCAGGAAGGCTAACGGTATCAGCGGCTATATTAAGAAAGAGTATGTGAAAAAAGAAGAATCGGTGAAAATTTCGATTGTCCGTGAAAGTAAATCATTTCAACTGCCGAAAATAATCGGGCCAATCCATTTGACATGGGAAGCCGTTTATACTAAGAATCCAAATGCCGCTGCGATTCCTGAAATGGCTGGAATCAATGTGATTTCTCCAACTTGGTTTTCATTGGCGGGAGAAGATGGTTCCATCAAAAACCTAGCATCAATGGAATATAGCAAGTGGGCCCAGGCAAAGGGATTCCATGTGTGGGGAGTGTTTTCTAATTCCTTTGACCCGGTATTGACAAACAAAGCTTTCAAGGATTTTGAAACCCGACAGAACATCATTCGGCAATTGCTATATTTCAGCCAAATGTATCAGCTGCAGGGAATCAATTTTGATATCGAAAATGTGAATCCTGAGGACGGACCACTGGTTACACAATTAATAAGGGAGGCAGCCCCATATTTGCATGAAGCGGGTTTAACTGTATCAATGGATATTACATTTTCCGCCGGTAAGAATAACAATTGGTCCTCTTTCTACGAAAGGCCAAAGCTTGCCGACATTGCGGATTATTTAATAATCATGGCCTATGATGAACATACCCCAGCTACCGGCCCTGGCAGTGTGGCGAGTCTTCCATGGGTTGAGCGCAATTTGCAAATCCTGCTGACGGAGGTTCCGAAGGAGAAACTTATATTAGGGGTTCCATTGTACGCCCGGCTATGGAAAGAACAAACGAAAGCTGATGGTACGAAAGAGATCATTGCTCAGGCGCTTTCCATGGAGAAGGTGAAGGCATGGCTGACCGAGCGAGGATTGCAGCCTGCCTATGATGGGGAAAGCGGGCAAAATTATGCGGAATATTATGATGAAGCAGAGAAGGCCAATTATAAAATTTGGATTGAAGATGAAATGTCTTTAAAGAAGCGGGCTGAGATGGCAGTGAAATATCAATTAGCCGGTGTCGGAAGCTGGTCAAGACTTTTCGCTGACCAAACGGCATGGACTGCTCTTAACATCCTTTCAGAAAAAAATATCACCAAAAACGAATAACCGGCATTTACCGGTTCAGGCTGTCGAAAAACCATCGATAGCCTTTTATTTATCCACGTACTTTAACAATTAACAGCGTTAATTCGTTATAATAATATTATTTCAAAGCTTTTCAACAAGTCTGTTGATTGGCGCTCCAGGCACTTCGCTTTCCGCGGGCGGTACGGGGAGCCTCCTCGGCGCTAGCGCCTGTGGGGTCTCCCCTGCCCCGTACTCCCGCAGGAGTCTTCGTGCCTTCCGCGCCAATCAACAGGTGTTTCAATAAAGTCCTTCAACTTCAATAAAATAAGTGGTGAGTTTATATTTAGCCAAAACAGTTTAGCCAAAATGAAAATGAATTTGTTTCTATTGATGAAATTATTCCAGATGTGAAAAAAGTTCATCCTTTTTATATCAAGGACAATGGACCCTCATCTAATCCCGCATTCACTTTTAAATGGTGTTTATTGGGTATTTTTGGGGTATTTGTTCCGAAAGACAACTAGAACGAGAAAAAAACGAACATTACCTTACTGTTGGTTTTAGGCTTAAAAGTTCCATAGGATGGAAAATGTGTGTTGCAATACTTAGGTTGATTTGCCTCCCTGTTGATTGGAGTGGAGGGCACTCGACTCCTGCGGGATATAGAGGTCACTGGAGACCCCGGAGGCGCCAAAGCGTCGAGGAGGCTTCAGGACCTCCCCGCGGAAAGCGAGTGCCCGGAGCGGAAATCAACAGGCCCTTTAGCAGGGATCATCAATAAAAATTTGAAAAAAATTAAAATTCGCCTGAAAAATACCTTTTCTCGGGAATCTGAACCGGCATGTGCCGGTTTTTTGTTTTTTTATCCAATAAATTAGGGAGATTTAAAGGCAAATTCTTTACAGAAATATGGAGAATTTTCAAACCATTTGTTAATTCGTTTGAAGGTATGTATCTGTTTTTCTATAATTTAGCTAAAATAAATATAGAAACATAAAGAATAACCGGCCAATATTAATCCACTTGGTCGGTTTTATATATCAACCATGTTCACTAAGGGGTGAAAAAACATGAGGAATGAAAAGGAAAATACAAACTATCAAGAGCTGGCGGAACAATATGAAGCAATCAACAAAATGTTAGAAAACCGGTTACAAGAGGAAATCGCCAAGAACAAGGAAAAAGATCTTATTTTAATCCAGCAGGCAAAAATGGCAGCGGTGGGCGAAATGATTGCTGGCATCGGCGGCCAATGGCGCCAGCCTGTAAACAGTTTATTAATGTTAATCCAAGATATCAGAGCTGCCTTGGAATATGGTGAAATAAACGGTCAATACGTCGATCGATTTACAAGAGAAAGCATGATTCAGCTTGAAAGTATGTCGAGGACATTTAATGATTTTCGGAAATTCTATAAGCCAAATCTTGAAAAAAATCTGTTCTCTGTCAGTGAAGCCATTGAGGATGCGTTGTCAATCTTTTCAATTTGTCTCAAAAACCACGGGATCCAAGTGGACTTTATGTACAGGGGACAGCAAATGGCTTTCGGGTACCCAAATGATTTCAGTCAAATTGTCCTAAGTCTTTTAATGAACGCTAGGGACTCTTTTGTGGAGAAGGACATTAAGAACCGAAAAATAATCATAAAAATTTGCGAATCAGATAAGTATATTACGGCAGAATTTAAAGATAACGCAGGGGGAATTGAACCTTTCTTGCTAGCTAAGGTATTTGACCCTTATTTCACATCGAGAAGACATGGAACTGGACTTGGGCTTTATATGTCTAAAACCATGCTTGAAAATATGAGCGGCAATATTTCTATTGAAAATAATGGTGAGGGGGTCAGCGTTTGCATTTCGGTCCCTAAGGTT
Organism: Neobacillus sp. PVCKKU3; assembly: GCF_058323225.1. Taxonomy (NCBI): domain Bacteria; kingdom Bacillati; phylum Bacillota; class Bacilli; order Caryophanales; family Bacillaceae; genus Neobacillus; species Neobacillus sp. PVCKKU3. The sequence goes on along the minus strand of NZ_JBLVQN010000050.1, from coordinate 5,409 downwards.
ACTTCCGCTGTCAGACCAGAACTGAACCCGATTTAAGTTGGCTTCCGATTCGTTGGAAGCTTTTTCATTTTAGCTAATAAAAAAGCATAAGCGCAACTATGCCTCATGAACCACCCTTAGGGGCTCGCCAATCGGCGAGTTTTCTTTATAATTATAGTAAATTAAGATACAATAAGAAAAACAAAGTTTGTAGGAGTGAAGGTAATGGCAGTAGAATATCCAAGCCTTGAAGAAATGGGTGCTATTTTAAAAAAAGCGAAAAGGATTGCTGTGGTAGGTTTAAGCGATAAACCTGACAGGACTTCTTATCAAGTGTCCGAGGTCATGCAAGAGGCGGGATACGAGATCATCCCCGTAAACCCGACAATCGATGAGGTGCTCGGTGTAAAGGCTGTAAAAACATTAAAGGATATTGAGGGCCATGTAGATATTGTCAATGTTTTCCGCCGCTCCGAGCAATTATTCGATGTGGCAAAGGAATTTGTTGAAATCGATGCTGACGTATTTTGGGCTCAGCAAGGACTCGAGAATGAAGAAGCCTATCAATTTTTAAAGGAAAAGGGCTACACCGTCATTATGGACCGCTGCATTAAGGTTATCCATGCTTTAACAAGATCAAGATAACATGAAAAAAAGCTGCTAACGATACTGGCAGCTTTTTACTTTTTCTGTCCAAAATATAGGTGAATTAACCGTTCGAAAGACGATTGTTTAAAATTACTTAGTTGCTAAATCGAAATAAATCGCTAAAATAAAGCATAGACGCCAAATGAACTTATGGTAAAATTAAGTAACGAAACGTTTGTTCTATTATTGTTTACGGAAAGAAAAATACATTTTTTATAGATAGCAGGAATGTGTTTTTAGAATTGTTTTCTTTTTGTAGGGATGAAAGGGGTATTTTTAGTGGCAAGAAATCAACAAGCTTTTGAATACAATGATGATGCCATACAGGTACTAGAGGGACTAGAAGCAGTCAGAAAGCGTCCTGGAATGTACATTGGCAGCACCGATTCACGAGGACTGCATCATCTCGTCTATGAGATTGTCGATAACGCTGTCGATGAAGCGCTTGCAGGCTTCGGTGAACACATCATTGTCAAAATACACAAAGATAATTCGATCAGTGTCGTCGATAAAGGCCGCGGGATGCCGACGGGTATGCATAAAATGGGGAAACCGACACCAGAGGTCATCTTAACAGTACTGCATGCCGGGGGAAAATTCGGCCAAGGCGGATATAAAACAAGCGGCGGTTTGCACGGGGTTGGTGCTTCTGTCGTTAATGCATTGTCAGAATGGTTAATAGTCACCATTAAGAGAGACGGCTTTGTTTATGAACAACGTTTTGAGAATGGCGGTAAGCCTGTAACAACACTCGAAAAGATCGGCAAAACCAACCAAAGCGGAACAACGATCCATTTTAAGCCTGACACCACAATCTTTTCGACTACCACTTATAATTTTGAAACATTGGGTGAACGATTACGAGAATCTGCCTTTTTATTAAAAGGCTTAAAAATAGAAATCATCGATGATCGAAACAATCTTCATGAAGTTTTCCATTACGAAAATGGAATAGAGGCTTTTGTTGCCTATTTAAACGAGGAGAAGGATTCTCTTCATCCTGTATTCAGCTTTGAAGGCACACATAATGGCATTGAAGTCGATTTCGCCTTCCAATTTAATGATGGCTATTCTGAAAATGTTCTGTCATTCGTCAACAATGTCCGCACAAAGGATGGCGGTACCCACGAGGTTGGTGCTAAAACGGCGATGACGAGGGTATTCAACGATTATGCGCGCAAGGTTGGTTTGCTGAAGGAAAAGGATAAAAATCTTGATGGTGCCGATATTCGTGAAGGATTATCTGCGATTGTTTCCGTTCGTATCCCTGAAGAACTATTGCAATTTGAGGGTCAGACAAAAGGGAAATTAGGGACAAGCGAAGCACGGTCGGCTGTTGATTCTGTTGTTTCTGAGCATCTTTCTTACTTTTTGGAAGAAAATCCGGACATCAGTTCCCTGCTTGTTAAAAAGTCGATTAAAGCCTATCAGGCACGGGAAGCGGCCAGAAAAGCGCGTGAAGATGCCCGAAGCGGGAAAAAGCGCAAGCGCACTGAAACGGTATTGTCAGGGAAATTGACACCTGCCCAATCACGCAACCCGCAAAAAAATGAACTCTATTTGGTGGAGGGTGATTCCGCGGGGGGCTCAGCAAAGCAAGGCCGCGACCGCCGTTTCCAGGCTGTATTGCCGCTAAGAGGTAAGGTTATTAACACAGAAAAGGCCAAGCTTTCCGACATTTTTAAGAATGAAGAGATTAACACGATTATTTATGCTATTGGCGGCGGAGTCGGTTCTGATTTCAATATTGAAGATATCAACTACGACAAAATCATTATTATGACAGACGCTGATACGGACGGAGCGCATATCCAGGTTCTTTTGCTGACGTTCTTTTACCGCTATATGAAGCCGCTTGTAGAAGCGGGCCGAGTGTTCATCGCCCTTCCGCCGCTCTTTAAAGTCAGCCGCGGCACAGGCAAAAAAGAAATCATCGAGTATGCCTGGAATGAAGATGAACTGCAGACAGCCATCAAAAAGGTCGGCAGAGGTTATATTATTCAGCGTTATAAAGGTCTTGGCGAAATGAATGCCGACCAGCTTTGGGAAACAACGATGGACCCAGAAACTAGGACGCTGATTCGTGTGAAAATTGATGATGCTGCTCGTGCAGAACGCAGGATCACCACGCTAATGGGCGATAAAGTTGAACCGCGCCGCAAATGGATTGAAAGTAACGTCGCGTTCGGATTGGAAGAAGACGATACGATCCTAGAAAATGAAAATATCTCTGTTGCAGAAGAGGGGGTTGAAGGATGAGTGCAAGTGAAAAATTCCGCGACTTACCTCTAGAGGACGTCCTTGGCGACCGTTTTGGCCGCTATAGTAAATACATTATTCAGGACCGCGCTTTGCCAGATGCTAGAGACGGTTTAAAGCCGGTTCAGCGAAGAATTTTATATGCCATGCATGTCGAGGGCAATACCCATGACAAAGGCTTCCGGAAAGCCGCCAAAACCGTTGGTAATGTTATTGGTAACTACCACCCGCATGGCGATTCGTCTGTTTATGAAGCGATGGTGCGGATGAGCCAGGACTGGAAGGTTCGAAATGTCCTGGTAGAAATGCATGGAAATAACGGTAGTGTTGACGGGGATCCGCCGGCAGCGATGCGTTATACTGAGGCGCGGCTTTCGGCAATTGCTGCTGAATTATTGCGTGATATCGAAAAAGATACTGTTGATTTGATTCCTAACTTTGATGATACATCTAAGGAACCAACCGTTTTGCCGGCAGCGTTCCCGAACCTGCTCGTAAACGGATCAACAGGGATTTCAGCCGGTTATGCGACTGATATTCCGCCGCACCACCTTGGTGAGGTCATTGACGGTGTCATCATGCAAATGGATAACCCAGCCATCACGGTCGATGAATTAATGACAGTGATAAAAGGACCGGATTTTCCAACCGGCGGAATTATCCAAGGAATCGACGGGATTAAAAAAGCTTATGAAACTGGTAAAGGAAAAACCATCGTTCGCGGGAAAGCGGAAATTGAAGATGTCCGCGGCGGCCGACAGCAAATCGTAGTCACGGAAATTCCATACGAGATCAATAAAGCCAATCTCGTGAAAAAAATCGATGAATTCCGTCTCGACCGTAAAGTCGAAGGAATCTCAGAAGTTCGTGATGAAACAGACCGAACCGGCCTTAGAATCGTCATAGAACTTAAAAAAGATGCCGATGCAGCAGGAGTTTTGAACTATTTATATAAAAACAGCGACCTGCAAATTTCCTACAGCTTTAACATGGTCGCTATCCATAATAGACGGCCAAAACAAATGGGGCTTCGCGAACTGCTAGACGCCTATATTCAACATCAAAAAGAAGTCGTGACAAGAAGAACAACATTTGATTTAAACAAAGCAAGGGAACGTCAGCATATTGTTGAAGGCTTGATGAAGGCCTTATCCATACTTGATGAAGTGATTGCTACAATTCGGGCATCAAAAGATAAGCGTGATGCAAAAGATAACTTAATTGCGAAATACGCGTTCACAGAGCTTCAGTCAGAAGCAATTGTCTCTTTACAGCTTTATCGCTTAACAAATACCGACATTACGGCTTTAAGAAATGAAGCGGAAGAATTGGCCAAAAAAATCGAAGAACTGACTAGCATATTAGAAAGTGAGAAAAAGCTTCTTTCCGTTATTAAAAAAGAGTTAAAAGAAGTGAAAAAACGCTTTGCTGATGAACGCCGTACGAAAATTGAAGCAGAAATTCAAGAGCTGAAAATCAACCTAGAAGTTATGGTGCCAAGTGAAGATGTCATTGTGACCGTTACTGAACATGGCTATGTCAAACGGACGAGCCAGCGCTCTTATGCCGCTTCCAATGGACAGGATTTTGCCATGAAGGAATCAGACCGAATCTTAGCGCAGCTTGATATGAATACCCAGGATGTTCTGCTCCTATTCACGAATAAAGGGAATTACTTATATTGCCCAGTTCACGAACTTCCTGATATCCGCTGGAAAGACATGGGTCAGCACATCGCGAACATTATTCCAATTGACCGCGATGAAGATATTGTCCAAGCCATACCAGTAAAGGATTTTGAGACAAACGCGTTCCTTGTCTTTATCACCAGAAACGGTATGGTTAAGAAAACTGAACTGAAGCAATATCATGCACAGCGCTATTCCAAACCGCTGGTGGGCGTGAATCTGAAAGATGATGATCAGGTAATTGATGTCCATTTAACAGATGGTACAAAGGAAATATTCCTGATTTCACATTTAGGTTATGCCTTATGGTTTGACGAGGAAGAAGTAAGCATTGTTGGACAGCGGGCCGCCGGGGTGAAAGGAATAAATCTGAAAGATGGCGATTACGTGGTTGGCGGTCAGGTTCTTGAGCCAAATAGTACCGAATCCATTGTCGTGGCCACCCAGCGCGGTGCATTGAAACGAATGAAGCTACGTGAATTTGATAAAGCATCCCGAGCAAAACGGGGCGTTGTGATTCTTCGTGAACTAAAAGCCAATCCTCACCGAATAATGGGCTATGTAGCTGCTAAGGATCAGGATGAAATATTTATACTGACAGAAAAAGGCTATATTGAAACAATAAAAACTTCAGACATTAAATTTAGTGACCGCTACTCCAATGGCTCTTTCATTCTAGATGAAGGAGTAAATGGAAAGGTGACAAGAATTTGGAAGGTCGAAGGTAAAGAAATCCCAGCTGAATAATAATATTTTCAAAAGGACTCTCTTAAAAAAGAGGGTCCTTTTTTTCATCTTTTTTCCATTCTTGGGCATACTAACAAATAATCAATAG